>NZ_JBKYMO010000310.1:0-6881 GCF_047302915.1 Massilia sp. CT11-108
CACCGGGGCGGCGTCCGCGGCCGGCCCCCCGTGCAGGCGGTGCGCGCTGCCGCTGGGGAAGACGACGACGTCGCCCGTCGCAAGGTCCAGCGTGTCGTGGCCGGGGACGTCGACGCGCGCGCCGCCCTCGACGATCACGTGGAACGGCGCCACGCCCGGCGTCGCGGCGGGTTCGTCCAGCACCCAGGGCGCCGCGAGTTCGCAGCGGATGTCGAGGGAGGTGCGGATCGTGTACAGCGACAGCAGGCGGCTCAGGGTATCCATGTCTTTATCAGATGAGACGATTGGGCAAATTATCGCAGCATCCGGGCATTCATCGTACTAGTCCAAGGGCCTAGACTTCTTTCCACACCAACCCACAACGAAAGGAAAGATCATGAGCCGTCTTAACGCACTGGGTACCAACGCCACCGGCCGTACCGCCGAACTCTTTACCGCCATCAAAGCGAAACTGGGCAAGGTCCCGAACGCGTACGACACGATCGGCAACAACAGCGCCGTGGCCCTGGAGGCGCTGCTGGGCTTCGATGCGAAGCTGGCCGACACGAGCCTGTCGAAAAAAGAGATCGAGGTGATCAAGCTGGCCGTCAGCGAAGTGAGCGGTTGCGATTATTGCCTGGCCGCGCACACGCTGATGGGCAAGATGGCCGGCCTGGGCCCGGACGCGATCCTGGCCGCACGGAAGGGCACGCCGGGTGGCGACGCGAAACTGGATGCGCTGTCGACGTTCGTGCGTGACGTAACGGGCACCCGCGGCACCGTGCCGCAGCCGGTGGTGGATGCGTTCAAGGCGGCCGGCTACACGGATACGCAGGTGGTGGACACGATCTTCGCGATCACCAGCATCACGTTCACGAACCTGCTGAACCGCATCAACGACACGGTGGTGGACTTCCCGAAAGCGCCTGCCTGAAGCGGAACGGGGCGGGAAGCGGAGGCAGGTGCCATGCTACCTGCCTCCGGTCACGACTGTCGATACCAAGAAATACGTAGACGGTTCGCGGTGACACTCTGCTAAAATCGGAGACCCCCGGTCAGTTCAGGAAGGCTGCAAAGCATGGATTCGTCAATCGATAAAAAAGAAGAACTACGTCAACAACTGCGGGCTGCCGCGCTCGAGTACCACCAGTTTCCCTCTCCCGGCAAGATCGCCGTCACCCCGACCAAATCCGTCTTGAACCAGCGTGACCTGGCCCTGGCGTACTCGCCGGGCGTCGCCGCGCCCTGCGAAGAAATCGTCAAGGACCCCGCCAGCGCGTATAAATATACGGCGCGCGGCAACCTCGTCGCGGTCATCTCGAACGGTACCGCCGTCCTCGGCCTCGGCAACATCGGCCCGCTTGCCTCGAAACCGGTCATGGAAGGCAAGGGCGTGCTGTTCAAGAAGTTCGCCGGCATCGACGTGTTCGACATCGAAATCAACGAAACCGATCCGGACAAGCTGATCGAGGTGATTGCCGCGCTGGAACCGACGTTCGGCGGCGTGAACCTCGAGGACATCAAGGCGCCCGAGTGCTTCTACATCGAGCGCAAGCTGCGCGAGCGCATGAAGATCCCGGTCTTCCACGACGACCAGCACGGCACCGCGATCATCGTCGGCGCCGCCATCCTGAACGGCCTGAAGGTCGTCGGCAAGGATCTCAAGAAGTGCAAGATGGTCGTGTCCGGCGCGGGCGCCGCGGCGCTGGCCTGCCTCGACCTGGCGGTCGACCTCGGCTTCCCGATCGAGAATATTTACGTGACCGACCTCGCCGGCGTCGTCTACAAGGGCCGCACCGAGCTGATGGACCCGGACAAGGAACGCTTCGCCCAGGATACGCCGGCCCGTTCGCTGGCCGAGATCATCCCGGACGCCGACATCTTCCTGGGCCTGTCCGCCGGCGGCGTGCTCAAGCCCGAGATGGTCGCGAAGATGGCGCCGAACCCGCTGATCCTGGCGCTCGCCAACCCGAACCCGGAAATCTTGCCGGAAGACGCGAAGGCCGTCCGCGACGACGTCATCATCGCCACTGGCCGTTCGGACTACCCGAACCAGGTCAACAACGTGCTGTGCTTCCCGTACATGTTCCGCGGCGCGCTGGACTGCGGCGCGACGACGATCACGCGCGAAATGGAAATCGCCGTCGTGCACGCGATCGCCGACCTGGCCCACGCGGAACAGTCGGACATCGTGGCGTCGGCCTACGGCATCTCGAACCTGTCGTTCGGTCCGGAATACCTGATCCCGATGCCGTTCGACCCGCGCCTGCTGACGCACATCGCGCCGGCCGTCGCCAAGGCCGCGATGGAAGGCGGCGTCGCCACCCGTCCGATCGCCGACCTGGCCGCGTACGCCGAGAGCCTGCAGCAATTCGTCTACCGCAGCGGCAGCTTCATGAAGCCGCTGTTCCAGATCGCCAAGAGCGCGCCGGCCGAGCGCAAGCGCATCGTCTTCGCCGAGGGCGAGGAAGAGCGCGTGCTGCGCGCGGTGCAGGTCGTCGTCGACGAGAACCTGGCCCGCCCGATCCTCGTCGGCCGTCCGGCCGTGCTGGAAAAGCGCATCGAGAAATTCGGCCTGCGCCTGAAGCAGGGCAAGCACTTCGACGTCATCAACCCCGACTTCGACGAGCGCTACCGCGATTACTGGCAGTCGTACCACCAGATGGTGATGCGCAAGGGCGTCACGGAAGACCTCGCCAAGCTGGCGATGCGCCGCCGTCACACGCTGATCGGGGCGATGATGATCCACAAGGGCGACGCCGACGGCATGATCTGCGGCACCTACGGCACGACCGACGTGCACCTGCAGTACATCGAGCAGGTGCTGGGCAAGCGTGCCGGCAGCAACGTCTATGCGGCGCTGAACTTCATCATCACGCAGGAACGCCAGATCGCGATGGTCGACACGCACGTCAACGAGAATCCGACCGCGGAAGAGCTGGCCGAGATCACGCTGATGGCGTCCGAGGAACTGGAGCGCCTGGGCATCACGCCGCGCGTGGCGCTGCTGTCGCACTCGAACTTCGGCACGTCGAACAGCGCGTCGGCCAGGAAGATGCGCGCCGCGCTGGCCCTCATCCAGCAAAAGGCCCCGAACCTGGAAGTCGACGGCGAGATGCACGGCGACACGGCCCTGGACGCGAAGCTGCGCGCCAAGATCATGCCGCAATCGACGCTGAAGGGCGACGCCAACCTGCTCGTCATGCCGAACATCGAAGCCGCGAACATCGCCTACAACGTGGTCAAGACGGCGGCCGGCAGCGGCGTCGCCATCGGCCCCGTGCTGCTGGGTTGCGCGCGTCCGGTGCACATCCTGACCCCGTCGGCCACCGTGCGCCGCATCGTCAACATGACGGCGCTGTGCGTCGTCGACGCCGTCTCGGAGCGTTGATACGACACCTTTGTGTTGTAGATTTGCCACCTGTGACGAAATGACTCAAAAGGGCCCATTGCGGCCCTTTTGTCATTGAAATGTAGAAGTTCCCGACATTTCGTGAATATGTAATAAAGCTTGAGGCACTCGTAACAATGCGTAATCACGCGACGTGTTTGCGGGCTTTCAGGCGATAATAGACGAGTACATATTGCTTCTTTTGCACGATTTCTTTTGTGCAAAGGCCCAGGCACCACTCTGTTACAATGCGGGGTTGTTGGAAAATTATCTGGTCCGCGCCAGCGCGGCCGACGACCCGCATGCCGACCCGCCTCGGCTGTTGCGGCGGCCGCTACGGACCACCACTGGATCACCAAGAACATGCAAACAACAAAAAAGGCCCTGATCACCGGTATTACCGGGCAGGATGGAGCCTATCTGGCACAATTGCTCCTGGAAAAGGGCTACTCCGTGACCGGCACTTTTCGCCGGTCCAGCTCGGTTAATTTCTGGCGCATTGCCGAACTCGGTATCGAGCAGCATCCGAACCTGAACCTCGTCGAATACGACCTCACCGATCTCTCCTCGAGCATCCGCCTGATCGAATCCACCCGTCCCGACGAGGTGTACAACCTGGCCGCGCAGAGCTTCGTCGGCGTTTCGTTCGATCAGCCCGTGACCACCGCCTCGATCACCGGCATCGGCGCCGTCAACCTGCTGGAAGCGATCCGCATCGTCCACCCGAAAGCGCGCTTCTACCAGGCCTCCACGTCGGAGATGTTCGGCAAGGTGCAGGCCGTGCCGCAGGTCGAGTCGACCCCGTTCTATCCGCGCAGCCCGTACGGCGTCGCCAAGCTGTACGCCCACTGGATGACCGTGAACTACCGCGAGTCCTATGGCATCTTCGGCAGCTCGGGCATCCTGTTCAACCACGAGTCGCCACTGCGCGGCCGCGAGTTCGTCACCCGCAAGATCACGGATTCCGTCGCCAAGATCGTCCTGAACAAGCTGGACGTGCTGGAACTGGGCAACATGGACGCCAAGCGCGACTGGGGCTATGCGCGCGAATACGTGGAAGGCATGTGGCGCATCCTGCAGGCCGACGAGCCCGATACGTTCGTGCTGGCCACCAACCGCACCGAAACGGTGCGCGACTTCGTCACCATGGCCTTCCGCGGCGCCAACCTCGACGTCGAGTGGAAAGGCAAGGGCGAGCAGGAAACGGGGCATTGCGCCCGCACCGGCAAGCTGCTCGTGCGCGTGTCGCCGAAGTTCTACCGTCCGGCCGAGGTCGACCTGCTGATCGGCGACCCGTCCAAGGCGCAGCAAGAGCTGGGCTGGAAGGCCGAGACGTCGCTCGAACAGCTGTGCCAGATGATGGTCGACGCCGACCTGCGTCGCAACGAGACCGGTTTTTCGTTCTGACATGAACCGCATGGTCACGGAAGACCTCGTCCGGATGGTTGAGCCCAAGGAAGGCGAGGGCAAGCGCGCCCTCATCACCGGCCTGCGCGGCTTCACCGGCTACTACATGGCGCGCGAGCTCACCGCTGCGGGCTATCACGTGTTCGGCACGGTGTTGCCGGGCAGCGAGACCGGACCGGACATCTTCACCGTCGACCTGACCGACCGCGCCGCGCTGGCCGCCGTCATCGAACAAGTGCGGCCGGACGTGGTGGTCCACCTGGCCGCCATCGCATTCGTGGCCCACAACGACGCCGAGCAAATGTACCGCGTCAACGTGGTCGGCACCCGTAACCTGCTGGAAGCGCTGGCGCACGGTGCGCACAAGCCGTCCAAGGTGCTGCTCGCGTCGTCCGCCAATATCTACGGCAACGCCGCGGTGCCCGTGATCGACGAATTCGTGCCGCCCGCGCCGGCGAACGACTACGCCGTCAGCAAGCTCGCGATGGAATACATGGCGCGCCTGTGGATGGACAAGCTGCCGATCGTGATCGCGCGGCCGTTCAACTACACGGGCGTCGGCCAGAACGAGAACTTCCTGCTGCCCAAGATCGTGTCGCACTTCCGCAAGGGCGCGCGCCGCATCGAGTTGGGCAACCTGGCGATCGCGCGCGATTTTTCCGACGTGCGCACGGTGGCGAAGAGCTACCGGCGCCTGCTCGCGGCGGCACCCGCCGGCGAAGTCTTCAATGTCTGCTCCGGCCGCTCGCACTCGCTGGAGAGCCTGATCGACATGATGAGCGACATCGCCGGCTACCGCATCGAAGTGCACGTCAACCCCGCCTTCGTGCGCGCCAACGAGGTGCTCACGCTGTCCGGCAGCAACGCCAAGCTGGCAGGCACGATCGGTACGATCGAGCCCACGCCGCTGGTCGACACGCTGCGCTGGATGTACCAGGCATGAACAGGGTGCCGACCGGCCTGGACACCACCATGATCGAACTGGGCCTCCCTAAACGACGACCGGACGGCACGCCCGCCCTGCAGGACCGCCTGCGCGCGCTCCCCGGTTCCGCCGAGGCCGCCAACGATGCGCTCTTGCAGCCGGACCTGCGCATCGGCATCGGCACGACCATGATCGAGCCGGCCTTCACGGGCGGGCACCTGGACGGCATCGGCGTCTATACGCAGGCATTGCTGCGCCACCTGCCGCACGCCGGCTGCGCGATGCGGCCGTATTCCTGGCCGCGCCTGCGCAGCGCCGGGCCCGTGACGAAGGGCGAAGCGTTGCCCCGTACCTTCGAACGCGCGTCCTTCGTCGACCTCCTGACCCCGGACGCGCACCGCGTGCACATGCCCGTCGACGTGTTCCACGTGACCGACTACCGCGTCGTGCGCATGGATTGCCCCGTGGTCGCCAGCCTGCACGATGCGCTGCCCGTGAAACATCCCGAGTGGTGCAATCCGCGCATGCGTGGCCTGAAGAACTGGCTGCAGCGCAAGGCCGCGCAAAAGGCCGACCACGTGATCGCGCTGTCGCACTTCGCCATCGACGAACTGGTCGACTGCTTCGGCATCGACGAGCGCCGCATCACCGTCGTGCCGTGCGGCGTGGATGAAGAATGGCTGGCGCCGCCGCCGGCGCATGCCGTGGCGATGACCCTGCAGGCCAACGGATTGCGGCCGGGGTATTTCCTGTTCGTGGGCACGCTGCAGCCACGCAAGAACGTCGAGCGCCTGCTGGACGCCTACCTGTCGCTGCCGCCCGCCGTGCGCGCGGAGCGCCAGCTCGTCATCGTCGGCAGTGCCGGTGCGCGCTCGGAAGACCTGCTGCGCCGCATCGCCGCCGCCGTGCAGGACGGGGCGAACGTCGTCTGGCTGAACCGGCTCACCGACAACACCGAACTGCGCCACGTGTACGCCGGCGCGGGCGTGTTCGTGTTCGCGTCGCTGTACGAAGGCTTCGGCATCCCGGTCGTCGAGGCGTTCGCGTCCGGCGTGCCGGTCGTCGCGTCGAACACGACGTCGCTGCCGGAAGTGACGGCCGGCGCGGCGCTGGAGGTCGATCCGCTCGACACCGGCGCGATCGCCGACGCCATGCTCGCGCTGGCGCGCGAACCCGCCG
>NZ_JBKYMO010000311.1:0-6881 GCF_047302915.1 Massilia sp. CT11-108
CCCCCCCATTCTTTTTTATCCCCCCTCAACCCGCCTCCCGACATGTCGCTCCGTCTGGTGGGCTCTGTGTTGTTTAT
Source organism: Massilia sp. CT11-108 (assembly GCF_047302915.1). Taxonomy (NCBI): domain Bacteria; kingdom Pseudomonadati; phylum Pseudomonadota; class Betaproteobacteria; order Burkholderiales; family Oxalobacteraceae; genus Massilia; species Massilia sp. CT11-108. Next base: position 78 of record NZ_JBKYMO010000311.1, read on the forward strand.
AACACACTGGGCGACCGTGCGCCCGTCCGCTTCGACGAGATAGAAGCCGAGCGGCGCGTCCGTCAGGCTGATGGCCCAGAACTGCGCCTCGTAGCGCACGTCCAGCATCTCGCCGGGCTGCCACGGCGACGGCGCCGTGCGGCGCAGCGCGAACAGGTCGCCGTTCACGTGCTCCAGGTCGAAGCCCGCGCTCACGCTGCCGGCCAGCACGCGCCGGCACGCGTTGAAGTACACGGTCCATCCCGCCGCGATCGGCGCGCCCGACACGTTGGTGAGCGTCAGGCGCGCCGCGAACACGTCGTCCGCGACGAGGTTGGACACGCACGCCCACGTCACGACGACCTTCTCCCTTGGCGACACGATCAGAGCTTGCCGCGCAGGCCGAGGTAGAAGGTGCGGCCGTTCGAGTAGAACGCGCGCGGCTGGTCCTTGTTCTCGGCGTACATCTTGATCGTCTCGTTGGTGAGGTTCAGCGCGTCGAACGTGACCGTCAGGTGCTCGTTGATCTTGAAGTTCACCGAGGCCGCCAGCGACGGCATCGAGTCCACGTGCTGGCTCGCGCCGCGGTCGACGCCCGCCTTGTACGAGGAGCGGTAGCTGTACGCGAGGCGCGCGGAGAAACGGTCGTTCTCGTAGTAGCCCGTCACGTTGTACGTGTTCTTCGACGCGTTGAGCATCTCGCCGCCGCCATCCAGTTCGCCGTCCGCCCACGTGTAGTTGGTGAGCAGGCCGAAGTTGTTCCACAACGGCTGCTGCCAGGAGAGCTCGATGCCCTTGTTGGTGGCGCTCGTGTTGTACGGCGACGTGATCTGGTAGTCCGTGAACGCGCCGCGCTTGTTGTTGTAGTAGCTGCCGGTGCTCGTGCCCTGCGCGACGATGGAGCTGAAGTCCATGTAGAACAGGCCCGCCGACAGCATCGCCTTCGGCATGTAGTACCACTCGGCCGACAGGTCGTAGTTGACGGAGCGGATCGGGTCCAGCTTGACGTTGCCGCCGCTGCCCGACAGCGCATCGTCGTTCAGCGACACGGAGCCGCCCAGCGCGCTGTAGTCGGGACGCGCCATCGTCTTGGCGATGCCGGCGCGGACGACGAGGCTTGACGACACGTCGAACTTCACGTTCGCGCTCGGCAGCCAGTCGCGGTATTTGCGCTCATACGTCGTCGGCGTGTACGGACCGAACGCGGAACCCGTGACCGGATTCTGGCCGCCCGGCAGGTTCACGACGGTCGTCTGGCGCGTCTCGACGGCGCGCAGGCCGAAGTTGCCGCTCCAGTTGTCGCCGCCGATGTCGGCCATGCCGTAGACGGCCGCCGTCTTCTCGCCCACCTTGAATTCGTCGAGCCAGTTGTGGCGCAACGTGAAGTCCAGCAGGCGGTTGCCCGGCACCGCGCCCCAGGCGCCGAGGGCCGGTCCGCTGTACTTGAAGTAGTTGTTGAAAACGCTGCCGCCGAGGTCCGAGCCGAAGTCGCCCGGGTACATCTCGCCGTTCCACACTGGACCCGGATTGCTGAAGCCGTTCGGGCCCGGGCGCGTTTCCAGCGGGTGCTCGGCGGTGCGCCTGTGGTCCGTCCAGCGCGCGCCGAAGCGGACGCCCTGCAGCCACGGGTTGTCGCGCACGCGCCAGGTGCCGTCGACCTGCGCATACTTTTCCTTGTCCACGGACTGCGCTTCGCCGCCGCCCGCCCACGCCGTCGATCCCGGCTTCGTCGTGTTCCCGCCCGGGTAGCTGACGGTCGCCGGCGTCATGCCGTTCAGCGCGTACATCATGCCGCCGTCGACGTTGTTCTGGTAGTAGACGTCGCCATGGTCCCAGCCGATGCCGTGCGTACGGCCGATCTTGCCCGTGAAGCTCAGGTCCTCGTTGACGCGCCAGCGGCCGTTCAGGTCGATGTACCACGATTCGCCGCCCGCATCCGGACGGTAGATGTTGTCGACCTCGCCCGAGTTGCTGGAGAACGTCGCGCCGACGAGCGTTCCATTGCGGATCGCGGGGCTCGCCGGGACCAGGTTCGCGCTGTTGATCGAATTCGCGGGCGCGGCCAGCCAGTTGGTGTTCTGGTGCGGCGCGCTCAGTTTCGAATAGAAGCCGTTCAGGTCGACGCCGATGTCGCGCGTGGGTTTCGCCTCGATGTCGAAGGCGCCGCCTTCACGCTTCTTCTTTTGCTCGAAGAATGCGGCGCCGATAAAGGTCGGGACCTTCACGCCGGAAAGCGCAGGATTCGCGATGGCGGCGGCGCTCGTCGCGCTGATCGGCGTGTAGCCGAGGATCTCCTGGCCGTCGCGGCGCACGCTCTGCTTTTCCGAAAAGCCCTGCAGCAGCACGCCGAACGTATTGGTCGCGTTCTTCCAGCTCACGAGGGCCGACACCTGCGGCTCGGTCTTTTTCGCGAGGTCGTTGTAGTTGGCCTGCACGGACGCTTCCACCGTCAGGGGCTGGCGGAAGTCGAGCGGACGGCGCGTGATCACGTTGATGGCGCCCGACACGCCGCCTTCGACGAGATCGGCGGTGGCGCTCTTCTGCACGACGATGGAACCGACGAGTTCCGAAGGCAGCAGCGAAAAGCTCGACGAGCGGCCCACGTTGCCGCCGTACTGGTTCAGCACGAACCAGTCGCCCGTGCTGATCGCGTGGCCGTTGAACAGCGTCTGCTGCAGGCTGGGGCTCGTGCCGCGCAGGCTGACGCGGTCGTTCTCGCCGAAGCCGCCCTCGCCGCCCGCGGACGATTGCGTGTTCACGCCCGGCAGGCGCTGGATCGCGTCGGCCACGTTCTTGTCGGGCATCTTGCCGATGTCCTCGGCCGTCACCACCTCGACGACGGCGTCCGCGTTGCGCTTCTGGCGCAGCGACTGTTCCAGTGCCGCGCGCACGCCCGTCACGATCACGGTCTGCGCGTCCGGCGTGCCGCCGCCCTGTGCGCGCGCCTGTGCCGCGATGCCCATTACCAATATCGTCACCGCGCCCGCGATCGCGGTCCGTCCCATCGACTGTCTCATGTGCTCTCCCAAAACTGTGGTAATCAAAGAACCTTGCCAGTTTCGAATTCGTGGACGCTGCAGCGTCTCTCGTCTTCGTATGGGGCGCATTGTCTCGTTGAAATTCCGACCGTGTTTGTCAAATCTTGCTAATCAGCGGCGGAAGAACCACAGCACGATCGAGACGACGATCGAGATGACGAGGCAGGTAACGATGGGGAAGTTGAAGGAGAAACCCTCGCGGACGACGTGGATGTCGCCGGGGAGGCGGCCGAACGGGAACCGGCGCAGCCAGGGCCAGAGGAGCCCTGCGGCGAGCAGCACGAGGCCGAGAACGATGAGGAGTTTTTGCATGGCGCCAGTCTAGCGTACCTCGTGAAAATCCTGGTTGCGCTAGACTTCCCCTCAGCCTGTATGGCCCCGGTGGGGCCTACACCTTCAAATTTATTTTTGGAAAAAGGGGGAAAGCATGCCTACCACCTGGATCGTATCCGCCGACGCGGGCCGCGCCCGCATCTTCGCCGAATCGGACCCCAAGCAACCTTACATCGAAGTCGAGGACATGGTCAGCGCCAACGCGCGCCTGCGCGACATCGACATCAACACCGACCGGCTCGGTCCGACCTCGGCCGGCCAGAGCATCCACAATACGGGCGGCGCCACGCCGAACAAGCAGTACCAGCCGGCGCAGACGCCGGAACAGCACGACGCCGAGTTCTTTGCGAAGGACATCTGCAAGTACCTGCTGAAGGGCTGGCAGGAACAGCGGTTCCAGAAACTGGAACTGGTGGCCGAGCCGAAGTTCCTCGGCGTGCTGCGCGGCCAGCTGGACAACCAGCTCAAGCCGCTCGTCGACCTGGAACTGAACAAGGACTACAGCCACTTCAACGCGCACCAGCTGCGCGAACAGCTGCAGGCGCAGAAGGCCAAGTTCTGATTCACGCCCGTGCCAGTGCCGGACGCGGCTGAGCGTCCGCTACTGGCCGCGCGGCCTGCGCCGGCCGCGGGGCCACACGGAACACGCCGACCGACGCCGCCAGGCGCTGTGCCTGTTCGTGCATCGTGCCGGCCGCCGCGGCGGCTTCCTCGACCAGCGCGGCGTTCTGCTGCGTGACCTGGTCCATCTGCGCCACCGCGACGTTGATCTGGCCGATGCCGGCCGTCTGTTCGGCGCTGGCCGACGTGATCTCGCCCATGATGTCCGTCACCCGGCGCACGCTGTCGACGATCTCGCGCATTGTCGCGCCGGCCTGACCCACGAGGCGTCCACCCGTCTCCACGCGCTCGACCGAACTCTCGATGAGTCCCTTGATCTCCTTCGCCGCGCCGGCCGAGCGCTGGGCGAGGTTGCGCACCTCGGACGCCACGACGGCGAACCCGCGGCCCTGCTCGCCCGCGCGCGCCGCTTCCACGGCCGCGTTCAGCGCCAGGATATTCGTCTGGAACGCGATGCCGTCGATGACGCCGATGATCTCCGCGATGCGGCGCGACGCGTCGCTGATCTCGCCCATCGTGCCGACCACGTCGTCGATCACGGCGCCGCCGCGTTCGGCCACACCTTTCGCCGCTTCCGCCAGCGCATTGGCCTGGCGCGCGTTGTCCGCGTTGTGCTTCACGGCCGACGTCAGCTCTTCCATCGACGCGGCCGTCTCTTCCAGCGACGACGCCTGCTGCTCGGTGCGCGCCGACAGGTCCTGGTTGCCGGCCGCGATCTGGCGCGAGGCCGTCGCGATCGTATCGGTGCCGCCGCGGACTTCGCCGACGATGTCCGCCAGCGATGCGTTCATGGCGCGCAGCGCGCCGAGCAGCTCGCCGATCTCGTCGCTACGCTCGATGTGTACGGTTTGCGTGAGATCGCCGGCCGCCACGCTGCGTGCCACGCGCAAGGCTTCGGCCAGCGATGCGCCGATGCCGCGGATCAGCCATGCGGCGACGCAGGCACCGGCGAGCGCGCCGATGACGACCAGGGCGATCGAGAGATTGCGCGTGCGTTCGTAGCGTGCCAGCGCGGCGTCGTATTGCGCTTTCGCCACGTCCAGCTGCAATTGCACGAGCGCCTGCATGTTCTTTTGCGCCGGCAGATAGCGCGACGCGAGCGGCCCCTTGACGAGCTTCCGGACCTCGTCCGCATCGTTGGCACGCAGCGCGGCCATGGTCGGCTTGAGGCCTTCCCGAACGAACGTCAGGCGGCTCTCGATGAACGTCCGCGCCAGGACTTTTTCTTCCGGCGTCAGGTAGGTTGCCTTGTACCGGTCCCACAGCGTACTGATTTCCTGGATGCGTGCTTCGACTTCCGCGATCACGGGACCGTTGTCCGGCTCGGCCGCCAGTGCGGCACTCGACAGGGCGTTCTGGTTCTGCTGCATCAGCGACAAGATATGGCTGAGCTGGCTGAGGGGTACCAGCCGGTCGTTGTAGACGGTACCCAGCGCGGCATTCGTGACGCCCTGGTTGACGAGGCCGACGACGCCCACGACGATGGAAACCGCACTCAACAGTACGGTCAGGAAGATGAGACGGGTCTTGATACTGAGATGTTTGAACATGGCAATGGCAGGCAAAAGCGCCTGTTTGTAAGTATGGTGGCGCTACCAAACTGTAGAGCAGTTCAGAGGCCGCCGGTACTCATTTGTTGCCATCTATCCACAAAATCACGCGATCCTCAGCCATCTGCACCGAATTGGAGCCAATATCCCTATTTCAGTGCAGCAATACGCACCAGCATAGTGCAAAATACACACCCGTAAACGGCGACGCCCGCCGCTGCCGGAAGGCAGAGCGGCGGGCGCGAGGCCAGCGTTGTCGCTTAAAAGCCCTTGGCGCCGGCGGCTGTCGGACGACGTGCGGCAAGTGCCGGCTGCGGCCGGGACGGCGCACGGGATGCAGCCGCGGCCGCGTGGTCCAGCTTGAACACGCTGACCGCCTCGGCCAGGCTGCGCGCCTGTTCCTGCATGGATTCCGTGGCCGCGGCGGCCTCCTCGACCAATGCCGCGTTCTGCTGCGTCACCTGGTCCATCTGCTGGATCGCGGTGCCGACCTGTTCGATGCCGGCGCTCTGCTCGCCCGACGCGGCCGAGATCTCGGCCATGATGTCCGAGACGCGGCGCACGCTGGCGACGACTTCCTGGATCGTCGTGCCGGCCTCGCCCACCAGGCGCGAACCGGCCGCGACCTTCTCGACGGAGTCGCCGATGAGTTCCTTGATCTCCTTCGCCGCCGCGGCCGAGCGCTGGGCCAGCGTACGCACCTCGCTCGCGACGACGGCAAAGCCGCGGCCCTGCTCGCCCGCGCGCGCCGCTTCCACGGCCGCGTTCAGGGCCAGGATATTCGTCTGGAACGCGATGCCGTCGATGACGCCGATGATGTCGACGATCTTCTTGGACGACGCGTCGATCGCGCCCATGGTGTCGACCACCTGCGCGACGACGTCGCCGCCACGCACGGCCACGCTTGATGCCGACGCGGCCATCTGGTTGCCCTGCCGGGCATTCTCCGCGTTCTGGCGCACGGTGCCCGTCAATTCTTCCATCGACGCCGCGCTTTCCTCCAGCGCGCTGGCCTGCTCCTCGGTGCGCGCCGACAGGTCGTGGTTGCCGGTGGCCACCTCGACGGCGGCGGTGGCGATGGTGTCGGCGCCGCTGCGCACGCGCGTCACCAGCGCGTTCAGGTTCGCGTTCATCGTCTGCAGCGCGATCATCAGTTCGCCCGTCTCGTCGCGGCTCGCGACGTCGATGCGCGTCGTCAGATCGCCCTGCGCGACGGCGTTGGCGACGGTGACCGCGCGACGCAGCGGGCCGGTGATGCTGCGCGCAAGCCACCACGCCAGCGC
>NZ_JBKYMO010000312.1:0-6881 GCF_047302915.1 Massilia sp. CT11-108
TGTCGATGGCGGCGGCGAAATTCGGCCGGCTGGACATCGTCGTCAACAACGCGGGCGTCTTCCTCGGCGGCCACGTGACGGAATTCCCGCTCGCCGACTTCGACAAGACCGTCGCCGTGAACGTGCGCGCCGTGTTCGCCGCGGCGCAGGCCGCCGTGCGCCACCTGCCGGATGGCGGCCGCATCATCAACATCGGCAGCACGAACGCGCTGCGCATGCCGTTCGCCGGCGGCGCGGTCTACGCGATGAGCAAGTCGGCCCTCACCGGCCTCGTAAAAGGCCTGGCGCGCGACCTGGGGCCGCGCGGCATCACCGTCAACAACGTGCTGCCGGGGCCCGTCGACACGGACATGAATCCGGCCGACACGGATTTCGGCAAGTCGCTGCACGGCTTCATGGCCCTGCCGCGCCATGGCCGGCCGGAAGAAGTCGCGGCAATGGTCGCGTGGCTGGCGAGCCCGGAAGCGAGCTTCGTCACGGGGTCGGACCTGGCGGTCGACGGCGGCTTCGCGGCGTGACATTGCCCAGAACCGGGGTCAGTCGACGCGCTTGACGGACTCGCGCACGACGAGGTTCAGCTGCGGCACCTCGATGTCGAGCATCTCGTGCCCGATCATCTTGACGATCGCGCGGCCCAGGCATTTGCCCACGTCGAACAGCGGCTGGCGCACGGTCGTCAGCGGCGGGGTCGTGTACATCGAGCTGTGCAGGTCGTCGAAGCCGATCACGGAGATGTCTTCCGGTACGCGGATGCCGCGCCGGTACAGCGCCAGCCGGGCGCCGTACGCGGTCAGGTCGTTCGCGCAGAAGATCGCGGAAAAGCGCTGGCCCGATTCCAGCAGGCGCTCGACGGCCAGCAGGCCGCTCGACTCCTGGAAGTCGCCGCCGACGATCAGCTGCTGCTGTTCCTTGATGCCGTGCTTCGCCAGCGTGTCGCGGTAGCCGGCCAGGCGGGCCAGCGCATCCTGGTGGTCGGACGGGCCGGTGATGAACGCGATGTTGCGGTGGCCCTGGTCGAGCAGATAGCTCACCGCCTCGCACGCGCCCCAATAGTTATCCAGGCAGAAACCGTACGCGCGCGGCGAGCTCAGGTCGCGGCCGAAGGCGACGATGGGCACGCGCTGCGACAGTTTCAGGATCTGCGCATCCTTCAATTTGCCGCTCAGGATGACGAGGCCGTCCACGCGGCGCGCGATCAGGAGCTCGATGCGCTCGGCCTCCTCGTCCGCATGCCAGTGGCCGGACACGATCAGCGGCGCGTAGCCCGTGCCCTGCAGGGCCTCGTCGATGCCGGCCATGGCGTCGGCGAAGTAGCCCGACACGAGCGACTGCGTCAGGACCCCGATCGTGCGCGAGCTGCCCGTCTTGAGGTTCTGGGCCAGCACGTTGGGCTTGTAATTGAGCTTTTCGATGACGCTTTCGATGGCCTGGCGCTTTTCCTCCGACACCTTGGCGGTGCCGTTCAGGAAGCGCGAGACCGTCGCCGCGGACACGCCCGCCACACGGGCGACCTCGTGGACCGTGACCATCGGCGAACTGCTGGAATCCTTTTTCATGCGTTTCGGCCTGGATCTTTACACGGCGGCTGCCGCGAAGCTCGTGAATATACACCAGACATGCCCGTTTGACATGTAGCATTGATGCTTGGAAGGAAAAAATGGTGTTGACACCCTGCCGATGACGCATGTACGATGAAATCGATTTCAAGCGAATTCCAAGTTCATTCTCATAACGACTACAACGCGCCATGACCGACTCCATCCGTTTTCCTTCCAATTTCACGTGGGGCGTCGCCACCAGCGCCTTCCAGATCGAAGGCGCCTTTGACGCCGACGGCAAGGGCCCTTCGATCTGGGATACGTTCTCGCACGATCCGGCCAACATCATCGACGGCAGCAACGGCGACGTCGCGTGCGACCACTACAACCGCTACCGCGACGACGTGGCGATGATGGCGTCGCTGGGCGTGAACGCCTACCGCTTCTCGATGGCGTGGGCGCGCGTGCAGCCGACCGGCAAGGGCGCATGGAATGAACCGGGCTTCGATTTCTACACGCGCCTGCTGGACGCGCTGGACGAAAAAGGCATCGTCGCGCACATCACGCTGTACCACTGGGACCTGCCGCAGGGCCTGCAGGACGACGGCGGCTGGATGTCGCGCGACACCGCGCACCGCTTCGCCGACTACGCGGCCGAAGTGGCGCGCCGCTTCGGCAACCGCGTGGCCAGCATCGCCACGCACAACGAGCCGTGGTGCACGGCGAACCTCGGCTACGGCAACGGCCAGTTCGCGCCGGGCGTCGCGGATAAAAAACAGGCGATCCAGGTGTCGCACCACCTGCTGCTGTCGCACGGCCTGGCCATGCAGGCGATGCGCGCGGTGAATCCCACCTGCCAGCTCGGCATCGTGCTGAACCAGTGGACCGCGGTACCGGCCACCGACACGGAAGCCGACCGCCGCCTGGCCGCACTGGAATGGGCCAATTCGATCGAGTGGTTCATGGACCCGATCTTCAAGCGCCGCTATCCCGCCCTGTCGCTGGAAGCGCATGGCGCGAACGCGCCGGTCGTGCATGCGGGCGACTTCGACATCATCGCCCAGCCGCTCGACTTCCTGGGCGTGAACTACTACCGCCGCGAAGTCATGAGCGCGGAAGTCCCGCCGCGCAAGCCGGAAGGTGGCCTGGGCTTCACCGACATGGGCTGGGAAATCTACCCGCAGGGCCTCACGGACCTGCTCGTGCAGCTGAAACAGGAGTACCCGGACCTGCCGCCGGTGTACATTACGGAAAACGGCATGGCCGCGGTCGACAGCGTCGGCGCCGACGGCCAGGTCAACGACACCCAGCGCGTGGAATACGTCCGCACCCACCTCGAGGCCCTGAAGGCCGCGATGGACGCGGGCGTGGACGTGCGCGGCTACTTCCTGTGGAGCCTGATGGACAATTTTGAATGGAATTCCGGCTATGAGAAGCGGTTCGGCATCGTGTATGTCGACTACGCGACCCAGCAGCGCATCCCGAAAGCGAGCGCGCTGTGGTACCGCGACTTCATCGCCGGACAGCGCGCCGCATTGCGCGCAGCCTGACCCCCACCGGGGGTGAGGTGAGAAAAACAGGAGACCGAGGAAGACATGAGGGACACCATGGATGATGTGCTTTTCGGCGGCGCGCGCCTGCTCGCCGACATCGGCGGTACGAACGCCCGCTTCGCGCTGCAGCGCGGCCCCGGCCGCATCGAGGAAATCGCGACGCTGGCCTGCGCCGCCCACGCCACGTTCACGGATGCCGTGCGTGCCTACCTGGCCGGCCATCCCGGCGCCGCCCGTGAACTGCGCCATGCCGTGATCGCGATCGCGAATCCGGTCGAGGGCGATTTCATCAAGATGACGAATCACCACTGGCAGTTCTCGATCGACGCCGCGCGCCGCGACCTCGGCCTCGACACGCTGCTCGTCGTGAACGACTTCGCCGCGCTGTCGATGTCGGTGCCCAGCCTCGCGGACGCGGACCTCGAACAGGTCGGCGGCACCCGCGTGAGCCCGGACGCCGTGATCGGCCTCGTGGGCGCCGGCACGGGTCTCGGTGTCGGCGGCGTGATTCCCGACGCCGGCCGCTGGAAGGTGCTGCCCAGCGAAGGCGGCCACGTCGCGTTCTCGCCGTCGAATGCGCGCGAACAGGCGATCCTCGCCTACTGCTGGACGAAATGGGACCACGTGTCGGCCGAGCGCCTGATCTCGGGCCCGGGTCTCGCCACGATCCACGAGGCGCTGTGCGCCATCGACGGCGTCGCCGGCGCAGCGCTCGAACCGGCGCAGGTCGTCGAGCGCGGCCTGGCGGGCGATGCACTGTGCGCGGAAGTGCTGGACGTCTTCTGCGGCGCGCTGGGCACGATGGCCGCGAACGTGGCCGTGACCCTGTGCGCGCGCGGCGGCATCTACATCGGCGGCGGCGTCGTGCCGCGCCTGGGCGAGTTCTTCGCGAAGTCGTCGTTCCGCGCCCGCTTCGAGAACAAAGGCCGCTTCACCGACTTCTGCAGGCAGATCCCGGTGTACGTGATCCACGCGCCCTACCCCGCCCTGGCCGGCGCCGCCGCGATGCTGGACCAGCAATTGGTCGATGCGCGCGTCGCCGCGCAGCGCGCCCCGATCGATTCCGTGACGGCAGCCGGCCATGCGCACGCCTGACCGCATCAGCCACCCCCTGCTGTGGGTACCCACCGGGTACTTCACGATGGCGATGGGCTACATCATGCTGACGAGCGTCACCGCCATCATGTTCAAGAACATCGGCATGGACAATACGCGCGCCGCCGCGTATTCGAGCCTGCTGATCTTCGCCTACACGGCAAAGCCGTTGTTCGCGCCGTTCGTCGAGATGTACCGGACGAAGAAATTCTTCGTGCTGCTGATGCAGGTGCTCATCGCGCTGGGCTTCGCCGGCGCCGGGCTGGCGATGAGCCTGCCCAACTGGATGGTGGTGATGCTGTCCCTGTTCGTCCTGATGTCGTTCATCGGCGCGACGCAGGACATCGCCAGCGACGGCGTCTACGTGACGTCGCTCGACACGCGCACGCAGGCGCTGTACTGCGGCGTGCAGAGCCTGTCGTGGAACGTCGGGCCGATCGTCGCTTCCGGCTTCCTCGTTTACCTGAGTGGGCGCCTGCACACGGAGGTGTTCCACCACGATCCGAAGGTCTTCGGGCCGGACTGGATGGACGCTTGGCGCGTGATCTTCTTCATCGTCGCCGGCCTCGTCCTCGTGATGGCCGCCTGGCATGCGCGCGTGATGCCCGAGGGCGCGCGCGCGGAAAACACGCCGACGAACGTGCGCGGCGCCGCCGTCATCCTGCTGGATTCGTTCGTCACGTTCTTCCAGAAGCGCGACGTGTGGAAGATGATCGCGTTCGCCTTCCTGTTCCGCTTCAGCATCGGCATGCTGGAAAAAATCGGCCCCTTCTTCATGGTCGATTCGGCCGCGAAAGGCGGTCTCGGTCTCTCCAACGAGAGCCTGGGCATCATCTACGGTACGTGGGGCCTGATCGCGGTGCTCGCCGGCTCGCTGCTGGGCGGCATGTTCGTCGCGAAGCGCGGCCTGAAGCGCACGCTGTTCATCCTGTGCTGCGCCGTCAACATCCCGAACCTGACCTTCCTCGCGATGGCCATGGCGCTGCCCTCGGATCCGTGGACCATCGCGGCCGGCGTCATCGTGGAAAAATTCTTCTACGGTTTCGGCTCGGTCGGCTACATGATCTACCTGATGCAGCAGCTCGCGCCGGGCAAGTACACGACGACGCACTATGCGTTCGGCACGGGCCTGATGGGGCTGTGCATGATGGTCACGGGTTCGCTCAGCGGCATGCTGCAGGAATACCTGGGCTACGTCAGCTACTTCGTCGCGGTCATGATCGCCACGATCCCATCGTTCCTCGCCACGTGGTTCGCGCCGTTCCACCACGACGACGGCATGGGCGCCGGCGGCGACAGCGTCAAGCACGCGTCGGCCGCCAATGACGCAAACGCCTCTCACCGCGCGGCCTGAGACCCAGGCCGTCATTTCAGGCCGGGCCGCGTGCCCGGCTTTTTTTCGCCCGCAATCTCGCTTGCCTGAGAGATGTTGCCTAAAACCGGGCTCTGACCCCGAAGTCTCGACTTCGGGGTCAGATCGGGTCGGTCGCCAGCTTCGAGCGCCGCACGGGTGCGCGGACGCCGTAGCGCTGCGCCGACTGGCGCACGAGGTTTTCGAACCACGGCGGCGCGTCCGGCGCGATCACGATGGTGCGCAGCAGGCGGTCGGCGTCGATGGGCACGACGATGCCGGGCTGGCGCAGGTCCGGTGTGGACGCATCGCGGGTGCGGTCGATGATCACGCGCACCTCCTTTTCGTATTCGTAGGCCTTGGTCTTGTAGGCGAAGATGCGCGTGTAGTCGGGCGAGACGTCCAGCTTCGGGTCGCTCCAGTGCTTCACGTATTCCACGCGGGCGATCGAGATCTTGTGCTCGGCGATGTGTTCCACGGTGTCCGCGAGCTGGCCGACCGTCGTCGTCAGCGCCACCGCGCATTCCGACTTGCCATATAACGCCCACATGGCCGCGCTGTCGTCCTGGTTGCGGTGCCAGCAGTTGATGAAGACGGATTCGCGCATGCGCCGCTTGAACTGCTCGTAGTCGTAGTCGATCTCGCCGCGCGCGTGCGCCTCGCTGATCTGGGCGCGCAGCGACGGCGTGAACGCGCCTTCGAACTTGTCGCTGAAATGGTCGGCACGGCAAAAGAACAGCGTGGAATTCTCGAAGAAATCGAACAGCTTGGCCGCGTCGAGATAGCGCCACAGCACAGTGTCGCGGCGCAATGGTTCGCCCGCGCTGCGCCGGTCGGCGCGCGCGAGATCGACGATGGTGCCGGCTGCAATATCCATGGCTTGAAACTCAGGTTTACCTCGGTTGTATACGTGATTGTAGTGCGTGCGCGGCCCCTGTCATCGAACAGCCGTGCGCGTGTAGGACTATGCCGATCCGGCCTTCAGCAGCGGATACGGATTGATGGCCCCGCCCGCCGTGTAGATGCCGTAATGCAGGTGCGGCGGCGTGGTCGCGGCGTTGCCGGTATTGCCGACATAGCCGAGGATGCTGCCCGTCCGCACGCGCATGCCCGCGCGCACGTCGCCGTAGCGGTCCAGGTGGGCATAGTAGTGGCGCTGGCCGCCGGGTCCCAGCACCCAGACGACCTGCCCGCCCAGCCGGTTGGTCCCCACGCGCAGCACGATGCCGTCCGTGCTCGACAGCACGGGCGTGCCCCGCTGCGCGAAGATGTCGATGCCCTCGTGCCTGCGTCCGCCGCTGCGCGCGCCGCCCGGGCCGGTCTTCACCGCGATGCCGTGTTCAA
>NZ_JBKYMO010000313.1:0-6871 GCF_047302915.1 Massilia sp. CT11-108
GGGGGCCGGGGTTTTTTCCCTTTTAACCCCCCCGTCGTGTTTTTTTACCCGGCCCCCACCCCCCGCGGGGGGGCCCCCCCAACCGGGCCAACGACGGGTTATCGCTTTGCCGGATTGAAATGCTTCGCAATCCCCGCCCAGCAGTCCTGGTAATTCCCCTGCAACTGCGGCGACTGCAGCGCGTACGGCGTCGCCACCAGCGGATTACGCGTCTCGAACATGAACGCCATCGTGTCCGTCACCTTGTGCGGCCGGCTCGTGTCCGCGCTGCTCGCCTTGTCGAACGTGGCCGCGTCCGGACCGTGCCCGCTCATGCAGTTGTGCAGGCTCGCGCCGCCGGGGACGAAACCTTCCGCCTTCGCATCGTAGGCGCCGTGCACGAGGCCCATGAATTCGCTCGCAACATTGCGGTGGAACCAGGGCGGGCGGAACGTGTCCTCGCCGGCCAGCCAGCGCGGCGGGAAGATCACGACATCCAGCGTGTCGACGCCCGGCGTGTCGGACGGCGCCTGCAGCACGAGGAAGATCGACGGGTCCGGGTGATCGTAGCTGATCGAGCCGATCGTGTTGAAATGGCGCAAGTCGTATTTGTACGGCGCGTAGTTGCCGTGCCAGGCCACGACGTCCAGCGGCGAATGGCGGATGCCCGCGCGCCACAGGTTGCCGCCGAATTTCGCGACGAGCTCGAAATCGCCCTCGACGTCTTCGTAGCGGGCGACCGGCGTCAGGAAATCGCGCGGGTTGGCGAGGCCGTTCGAGCCGATCGGACCCAGGTCCGGCAGGCGCAGCAGGGCGCCGAAGTTTTCGCAGACATAGCCCCGTGCCGCGCCGTCCGGCAGGTCGATGGCAAAACGCACGCCGCGCGGAATGACGGCGATTTCCTGCGGCTCGACGTCGACCAGGCCGAATTCCGTGGCGATGGCGAGGCGCCCCTGCTGCGGCACGACCAGCAGCTCGCCGTCGGCCGAATAGAAATAGCGCCCGCGCATCGAGCGGTTCGCGGCGTAGAGGTAGATCGCGCAGCCGGACATCGCGGCCGGCGAGCCGTTGCCGGCCATCGTCACGAGGCCGTCGACGAAATCGGTGGGCGCGTCCGGCATCGGCAGCGGGCTCCACCGCATCTGGTTCGGCGACGCCGCCACGCCGTCGAAGCCGGCGGCGATGCGGCCATTGCCCATCGCCTCGAACGGCCCGTGCATCGCGGCCGGGCGGATGCGGTACAGCCACGAGCGGCGGTTGTGGCTGCGCGGCGCCGTGAACGCCGTGCCAGACAATTGTTCCGCGTACAGACCATAAGCGACGCGCTGCGGCGAATTGCGGTGCGCCGGCAGCGCGCCGGGCAGGGCCTCCGTCGCGAATTCGTTGGCGAAGCCGGACATGTAGCGGTCGGTTGAAGCGGTCAAGAGTGTCTCCAGATTGCGTGGTGTTTACGACACTCTAGTGGAGCGCGGCCAGTTTTACGAGATGAATACAAAAATGTAGACTATTTAGACCATCAATAACCCTATCTCCCGCATGATCGAACCCTCTAGCATCGACCTGAATCTGTTATCGGTATTTCAGGAGGTCTACCGCGAACGCCAGATCTCGGCCGCCGCAAGGCGTCTGGGCCTGACGCAATCGGCCGTAAGCAATGCGCTGGCCCGGCTGCGGCGCACGTTCGGCGACGAGCTGTTCGTGCGCACGGCGCACGGTATGCAGCCCACGCCGCTCGCGCAGCAGATGGCCGAGCCGATCGGCGCCGCGATGGCCCAGGTGGCACTGGCCCTGTCGCAGCGCAGCCGCTTCGACCCGGCCACGAGCGCCCGCCGCTTCACGCTGGCGATGACGGACGTGGGCGAGGTGTATTTCATGCCCGTGCTGATCGAGCGTTGCCGCACGGTCGCGCCGAACGTGGAGATCGCGTCGCTGCGGGCGAACGGGCTGACCCTGAAGGACGATATGGAGACGGGCAGGGTGGACCTGGCGATCGGCGCGTTCGAGGACGTGTCGGACGCGCTGTACCACCGCGCGCTGTTCCGCCAGCCGTTCGTGAGCATGTTCCGCAAGGACCATCCGCTGGCGAAGGGCAAGGTGGACCTGGAACGGTTCGTGGCGGCGCCGCACCTGATCGTCGATGCGGCGCAGAGTCCTTACGACCGCATCAATGGATTGCTGGAAAAGGCCGGGGTGACGGCCGGGGCCCGGTTCCGGGTGCCGCATTTCACCGCGGTGCCGTACATCGTCAGCACGAGCGAGCTGGTGGTGACGGTGCCGCAAAAACTGGCCGAAAGCGCGGCGAGCCCGTTCGGCCTGAAGTGGATCGAGCCGCCGCTCGCCCTGCCGGCGTTGCAGACCAACGTCTTCTGGCACCGGCGCTTCAACCACGATCCCGGCATCCAGTGGCTGCGGGGACTGATTGGCGACGTGTTCGCGGAATGACAGGCGAACGCGCCGGAAGGCGCGAACATTTTAATGAAAAGAGGAATAGACAATGGCCGACCTGTATGACAATCCGATGGGGCTCATGGGCTTCGAGTTCGTGGAATTCGCGTCGCCCACCCCGGGCGTGCTGGAGCCCGTGTTCGAAGCGCTGGGCTTCACCAAAGTGGCCGTGCACCGCTCGAAGGACGTCGTGCTGTACCGCCAGGGCGACATCAACTTCATCGTCAACAACGAGCCGAAGAGCGCCGCCTATTACTTCGCGGCCGAGCACGGCCCGTCGGCCTGCGGCATGGCCTTCCGCGTCCAGAACGCCCATAAAGCCTACGCGCGCGCGCTCGAGCTGGGCGCCCAGCCGCTGGACATCCCGACCGGCCCGATGGAGCTGCGCCTGCCCGCCATCAAGGGCATCGGCGGCGCGCCGCTGTACCTGATCGACCGCTTCGAAGACGGTAAATCGATCTATGACATCGACTTCGAATGGATCGACGGCACGGAACGCCACCCGGCCGGTCACGGCCTGAAGATCATCGACCACCTCACGCACAACGTCTACCGCGGCCGCATGTCGTACTGGGCCGGTTTCTACGAGAAGCTGTTCAACTTCCGCGAGATCCGCTACTTCGACATCAAGGGCGAGTACACGGGCCTGACCTCGAAGGCGATGACGGCGCCGGACGGCATGATCCGCATCCCGCTGAACGAGGAGGGCAAGGCGGGCGGCGGCCAGATCGAGGAATTCCTGCTCAAGTACAACGGCGAAGGCATCCAGCACATCGCGCTGCTCACGGACGATATCTTCTCCACCGTCGACGGCCTGCGCGCCGCGGGCGTGCCGCTGATGACCGCGCCGCCGGCCACCTATTACGAGATGCTGGAAACGCGCCTGCCCGGCCACGGCCAGGACGTCGAGGCGCTGAAGGCGCGCGGCCTCCTCGTCGACGGCACGACCGAAGGGGGCACGCAACGCCTGCTGCTGCAGATCTTCTCGGAAACGCAGCTGGGTCCCGTGTTCTTCGAATTCATCCAGCGCAAGGGCGACGAGGGCTTTGGCGAAGGTAACTTCAAGGCGTTGTTCGAGTCGATCGAGCGCGACCAGTTGCGCCGTGGGGCGCTGAAGACCGCCGCCTGATTCGTGACCGGCATGGTGGGCTCGGGGAGCCCACGCCGTACGCAGGCAAGAATTCAAACATTTTCAAGGTGTTAAGCGATTTTTTGCGAACACCTGTGCACTTCATTTCCAGACAAATATCGGAGTGTTGCGCGCACGTCTCATTCGCCCGTTTCCCACAGATTTTCTCATCGGTTTGTAACCAAAAGCCACAAGCTCGGCACTAGAATTTCCGTACGGCATCAATACCTACTGAAATTCAACCACAAACCATGACTACCCGGCGCCTTGCTCCGTTAACCTTCCTGCTGCTGGCCGCGGCTTCGTGCGCGCACGCCGGCGAATCCGGCGCGCCGCTGACGGCGGAGGTGCCCGCCGACGACCCGCTGAGCGCCACCGTCTCCGTCAGCTCGCAATACGTCTCGCGCGGCATCCGCCAGACGTGGGGCGGCCCCGCAGCGATGGCCGGCATCGACTATGCGCATCCGAGCGGCTGGTCGGCCGGCACGTCCGTCATCAACGTCAGCGACAGGTTCATCGAGAGCGGCACCGTCGAATGGGACCTGTACGGCGGCTACAGCGGCAGCGCGGGTCCCGTCGGCTGGTCCGCGATGGTCTACTGGTACAAATACCCGGGCGCGCGCATCAGCGCGACGGACACGTCGTTCGACTACGGCGAGCTGTCCGCCGGCGTGACCTGGAAATCGCTGTACGCCCGCTACAACTACACATTCAGCCGCGACTTCTTCGGCATCGCGAATGCCCGCGGCACCGGCTACCTGGACGTCGGCGCAGACCAGCCGCTGACGAAGTCGCTGACCCTGAACCTGCATGCCGGCGACGGCCGCGTGGCCGGCAGCGGCAACGGTATCTGGGACTGGCGCGACCTGAAGGCCGGCCTGACGCACAAGCTCGAAGACGGCTGGACCGTTGCCCTGAACTACACCCGTGCCATCGGTGCGACCGGCATCTACAACGGCTACACGACGGGCGTGCCGCGCCGCGACGGCCGCCTGGCCGTGGCGAACGTCGCCCGCCGCGCCGTCGTGCTGTCGCTGACCCGCAAATTTTGAATCGAGGAGAAACAATGCGTCGCAACCCCCTGTCGTCTCTCTCGCTGACCGCGAAGATCTGCGCGACGGCCACTACGCTCGTCGTGCTGAGCCTCGCGGTCACGTCGGCCGTCATCGCCGTGCGCAGTAGCGGCAACGCCGAGGACGCGAGCATGCACCAGGCCCGCACGTCCGCGCGCGAAGCCGCCGCCGCCGTGCAGGCGCAGATCGGTACCAAGCTGGGCGCCGTCACCAACCTTGCCGCCGCGATGAGCGCGCTGCGCGAAGCGGACATCGCGCCGTCGCGTCCGCAGGTGTCCGCGATGACACAAGGCATGCTGCGCAGCTTTGGCGACCTGATCGGCGGTGCCGTGACCTGGGAGCCGGACGCGCTGGACGGCAAGGACGCCGACTTCGCGGGCAAGGCGCCGGAATATGACGCGACCGGCCGCTACATGCCGTACTACACGCGCAACCCGGACGGCACGCTGCACGTGGAACCGATCGTGTTCCCGACCACCCCGGGCGCGAACGACTGGTACGACATCCCCAAGGCCACGCGCAAGGTATTCTTCACCGAGCCGTACGGGTATGCCGTCAACGGCAAGAACATCATGATGTCGTCGCTGGTGGCGCCGATCCTCGTCAAGGGCGAGTTCCGCGGCGTGGCCAGCGCCGACTTCCAGCTCACGCACCTGGGCGAGATCCTCGGCAAGATCAAGGTCATCGACGGCGGCGGCCTGTCGCTCGTCTCCAACGGCGGCCTGTATGCGAGCCACCCGGATACGAGCCGGAACGGCAAGAAGGCCGACGACCTGCCGCCCGCCGCGCTCGCGGCCGTGCGCGCCGGCGAGACCTATGAATACATCGACACGGCCGGCGTCGTGCACCTGCTGCAGCCGCTGCGCCTCCACCCGGACCTCGCGCCGTGGGCCGTCAAACTCTCGTTCCCGCGCGCTGTCGCCACGGCCAGCGCGCGCCAGCTGATGGGCTATTCGCTGTTCGCGTCGCTGGTCTGCGCGATCGTCGCGGCCATCGTGATGGTGACCGTGCAGCGCCGCCTGACCCGCCCGCTGCGCGTCCTCGGCGCCACCATGACGGACCTCGCCACCGGCAACGCCGACCTGAACGCCCGCCTGGACGCGAACGGCACCGACGAGCTGGCACGGATCGCCGCCGGTTTCAACGGCTTCGTCACCAAGATCCAGGAAGTGCTGGTGCAGGTGCGCGCGAGCGCCGGCAGCGTCGCGGCCGCGAGCGTCGAGATCAGCCAGGGCAACATGGACCTGTCCGGCCGCACCGAGCAGCAGGCCGGCGCGCTGGAAGAGACGGCGGCGTCGATGGAACAACTCACGTCGACCGTCGGGCAGAACGCCGACAATGCGCGCCAGGCCAACCAGCTCGCGCTCTCCGCGTCGGAGACGGCCCGCCGCGGCGGCGCCGTCGTCGCCGAAGTCGTGGAGACGATGGCCGCGATCGACACCGCGTCGCGCAAGGTCGTCGACATCATCGGCGTGATCGACAGCATCGCGTTCCAGACCAATATCCTCGCACTGAATGCGGCCGTCGAGGCGGCACGTGCGGGCGAGCAGGGCCGCGGTTTCGCCGTCGTCGCGTCGGAAGTGCGGGGGCTGGCCCAGCGCAGCGCGGCCGCCGCGAAGGAGATCAAGGCCCTGATCGGCGATGCGTCCGGCAAGGTGGAAGCGGGCAGCGCGCTCGTGCGGGACGCGGGCCGCACGATGGACGACGTCGTGTCCAGCGTGCGCCGCGTGAGCGACATCGTGGCCGAAATTTCGGCCGCCAGCGCGGAGCAGAGCACGGGCATCGGCCAGGTCAACCAGGCCATCGTGCAGATGGACGGCACGACACAGCAGAACGCTGCCCTCGTCGAAGAGGCGGCCGCCGCGGCGGACAGCCTGCAGCAGCAGGCGGACCTGCTCGTGTCGCTGGTGGGCCAGTTCAAGCTCGAGGGCGCGGCACCGGCGCCGGCGCGTCCGGGCATTTCCGCGCGGACCCCGATGAAGGCGCTGGCCGCCGCGTAAACGTTCACGTTGGGCTACACTTCCGGATCCACGATCCGGAGGAGACCCATGCATACGAAAGCAGCGCACAACGCCGCACGTCGTCTTCTGGCCGCCATCGCCTGCGGCCTCGCCATCGCGGGCGGCGCCACCGCCGCCCAGCCGGCCGTGTCGAAAGCCGGCATCCCCGCCTTCGACGAGGCGATGCTGTCCCCCGACTACTGGATCCGGCGCGCACCCGGGCCGGACGCCGTGCTGCTGGACGC
>NZ_JBKYMO010000314.1:0-6868 GCF_047302915.1 Massilia sp. CT11-108
CTGTTCCAGTTCCTGCCGCGCGGCCGGCGTCAGCGGCGCGAGCGTCCGGTATTTCCATTCGGGCACCGAACTCAGGAACACGACGCCATGCGGATCGGTGAGCAAGGCCCTGCCGCCGGCCTCCGCCCAACTCGCCTCCAGGCTCTCGATGTTGACCTTGACGGTCGCCACGCCCAGCATGCGGCCCTCGTGATAAATGCCGCGGGCAAAGTAATAGCCGGGCTCGCCGCGGGTCGTGCCGACCCCGTAGAAACCGCCCGGCATGCCCCGCAGGGCCTCGCGTATGTACGGCCGGAACGCGATGTAGTCGCCGACGTAGCTGTCGGGCGCGCGCCAGTTGCTGGCGGCCTGCGTCACGCCCTTCAGGTTGACGATGTAGATGCTGGTCGACCCGGCCAGGCGGTTGACGCGCTCCAGGTAGATGTTCACGTCCCGGCGCAACGCCTCGTCGTCCGGCTGGCGCAGCAGCGCGATGACGTCCTTGTTCAATTCGAACGTGCCGGGCAGGAAATCGTACTTGGACAGCAGGTGTTCGAGGCCTGCCGCGTACGTGTCCAGCCGCTGCGCGCCGGACAGCCGCAGCCGGTCGATCGCGGCATCCTCGGCATAACGGTAGGCCACGGCCGCCAGCGCCGCGCACACCAGCAGCAGCATGAGCGACAGCCCCAGCCGCCGCGGCCAGCGGCCGATATGCTGCGGGTTGACGGTGGATGCGGCTGCGGGCATGGCGGTCCTGGAATGTTTACGTTGTGCGATTAAAACACATGACGCACGCCCAGGTTGATGCCCGTGGTGCCGGTGCCGGCGTTCGTGGCGTCGCCGACCGTGTACGCGGCGCCGTCGCGGTTGACGATATGGCCATACGCCGCGTACAGGTCGGTGCGGCGCGACAGGCTGTACTCGTAGCCGATCGCGGCCTGGCGCGCGTGGGCGTCGCGGCCTGAATCGTCGCGGTGGACGATCACCGAGGCCAGCACCCTGCCCGCACGGCCACGCCCAGCAGCGCGTCGCGGCTGGCATGCCCCAGGACGTTGCGGTTGCGCGCGAAGGCCGCGTGCGCGGTCACGGTGCCGAAGCGGTAGCGGCCCACCACCATCGTGTTGCGGTCGTGCGCGGCGCCCGTCGCATCGTTTTGCCGGTGATGCGTCAGCGCCAGCGTCAGCGGACCCGCTTCGTACGTGGCCGACGCGTCGAAGGTGCGGTTCTTCGCGGCATCGCCGGCCACCTCGCCCGCGCCGACCAGCACGTCGGCGGACAAGCCGTTCCACTTCGGCGACTGGTACTCGACCGAGTTGTCGACCCGGCCGAGTCCGGGGAGGATGTTCTGCGCATTGCCCGCGAGGCCCGTGCAGAACGGGTCGACGATGTCGCGCATGACCTTGTAGTACGGCGCGTACTGGCGGCCCAGGCTGATCGTGCCGGCCGCGCCGGACAGGCCCACGTACGCCTGGCGGCCGAACAGCAGCCCGCCCTGCGCGGCCTTGCCGGTGTCGATGTTGTAGCCGTTTTCCACCACGAAGACGGCGCTCAGGCCGTCGCCGAGATCTTCCTTGCCCTTGAAGCCCAGCCGCGAGCCGGACGCCACGCCGCTGCCGATGTTCTGCGACGAACCGGCGGCGCCGCCGCGGTCCAGCACGATGCCGGCGTCGGCGACGCCGTAGACTTTAACGAACGATTGCGCCTGCGCGCAGGTGGCAAGCATGGCGAGCGCGCACGCGCCGGCGCCAGCGATATGACGATATTTCAATGAAGTCTCCGTTGATTTGATTTGTTATGTGGTCAGCCGACTTGCGCGACGACGGGTGCGACCTGTTGCGGTTTTTCTTCCAGCGCGCCTTCCCAGTTGGCGACGACGGCCGTGGCGACGGCGTTGCCGACGGCATTGGTGGCCGAGCGGCCCATGTCGAGGAACTGGTCGATGCCCATCAGGAGCAGCAGGCCCGCTTCGGGGATGTGGAACTGGTTCAGCGTGGCGGCGATGACGACCAGCGACGCGCGCGGCACGCCGGCCATGCCCTTGGAGGTCAGCATCAGCAGCAGCAGCATGGTGATCTGCGTGCCCAGCGACAGGTCGATGCCGTACGCCTGCGTGATGAACAGCACGGCGAAGGTGCAGTACATCATCGAGCCGTCCAGGTTGAACGAATACCCCATCGGCAGCACGAAGCTGGAGATCTTGCGCTGCACGCCGAACTGGTCGAGCGCCAGCAGCAGCTTCGGATACGCGGCTTCCGAGCTGGCGGTGGAAAACGCGAGCAGGAACGGTTCGCGGATCAGCGCCAGCAGGTGCAGCACGCGCTTGCCGATGAACAGCGAGCCGCCCAGGATCAGCAGCACCCACAGCGTCAGGAGACCGAGGTAGAAGCCGCCCATGAACTTCGCGAACGTGAGGAGGATGCCCAGGCCGTTGGTGGTGATGATGGAGGCCATCGCCGCGAACACGGCCAGCGGCGCCATGTTCATGATCACGCCGGTAATGCGCAGCATCACCTGCGCCAGCTGGTCGATCACGGCGGTGAGACCGGCGGCCGACTGGCCCAGCGCGCCCAGCGCGGCGCCGAAGAACAGCGCGAACACGAGCACCTGCAGGATCTCGTTGTTGGCCATCGCCTCGATCGGCGACTTCGGCACCAGGTGGGCGACAAAGTCCTTCAAGGTGAACGCGGCGGTCTTCAGGCCCGTGGCCGCGTCGACCGGCGGCAGCGGCAGGTTCAGGTGCGCGCCCAACTGCATCACGTTCGACAGCAACATGCCCAGGCTCAGCGAGACCAGCGACGCGATCACGAACCAGGCCATGGCCTTCATGCCGATGCGGCCCGCGGCGCGGCCGTCGCCCATGTGCGCGATGCCGACCGTCAGCGTCGAGAACACGAGCAGCGAGATGATCATCTTGATCAACCGGAGGAACACGTCGGTGACGATGGAAATGTGGGCGGCGATGTCGGCGCTGATCGTCTTGTCGGCGACGGTTTCATGCAGGCCGTAGCCGACCGCGGCGCCCAGCACCATCGCGATCAGGATGTACAGGGTCAGGGGACGCTTCTTTTTCACTTTGATCTCCAAGAATCGCGGCGTTTCTTGGCGCCGCGTGTTGTCGTGACCCGGCGGGAACCGGGTGCGACCACAACAGCAAGCCGCATGCCAGAGAGATCTTTGAAATATTTACGTCGTAAACGCCTGATTACAAATGTGTTTTATTTTGGAAACTGAAGTTTGCGAGCCCGGAGCATCCAACTTTCGGGACGCCCTTGGCGGGGGCTGTATGAATAATTGGAAAGGCTCCGCAAGGCCCTGTATGCCGGGCCGGGAATGGCCTTACAATGCCGCGATATTCAACAGTGCAGGACGCGGCATGGAAACCAAATGGCTGGAAGATTTCATTTCACTGGTCGAGACCAAGAACTTCAGCCGCTCCGCGCAGCTGCGGCACGTGACGCAGCCCGCGTTCTCGCGCCGCATCCGCTCGCTGGAAAACTGGCTCGGCACGGACCTGATCGACCGTACCACGTTCCCCACCCGCGTCACGCCGGCCGGCATGATCTTCTACGAACAGGCGCTGGAAATGCTCGGGCAGATCAACGGCGTGCGCGAGATGTTGCGCAACAACCGCGTCACGGCGACGAAGACGATCGACCTGGCCGTCCCGCACACCTTGTCGCTCACGTTCGTGCCGAAGTGGCTCGCCGCGCTGGAACGCGACTTCGCGTCGATCAACAGCCGCCTCATCGCGCTCAACGTCCATGACGCGGTGCTGCAGCTCGTCGAGGGCGGGTGCGACCTGCTGCTGTGCTACCACCATCCGCGCCAGCCGGTGCAGGTCGATCCGGGCCGCTACGACATGCTGCTGATGGGCCGCGAAGCGTTGTGCGCGTACGCGCGCTGCGGCGCGGACGGTCACCCGGAATACCGCCTGCCCGGCCGCAAGGACGCGCCGCTGCCGTTCCTCTCCTACACGACGAACGCCTACCTCGGACGGATGGTGGACCTGATCCTCGCGGACGCGAAGCCCGGCCTGCACTTCGACAAACGCTACGAGACCGACATGGCGGAAGGCCTCAAGATGATGGCGCTCGATGGCCATGGCATCGCGTTCCTGCCCGAATCGGCGGTCACGCGCGAGGTCGCGCAGGGGCAGCTGGCGCGGGCCAGCGAGCCGGGTCAGTGGGAGATCGAGATGGAGATCCGGCTGTATCGGGAACGGCCGTCCGATGCGCGGCCGGGCAAGCAGATCGTCGCGGATCTGTGGGAGTACCTCGTCGCGGAGCAGTCTGCGATTTATCCGAATATCGAATAAAATCGCTTTATTCGATATTCAGATATATTGACTTTATCTGCTAATCAGATAAACTCGACATATCTGAATATCGGATATTGCCTATGTCCTTCGCGCCCGACTACCACACGCTCTCTACGGCATCCCACCTCGGCCAGCTCCTCAAGGCCACGCGCAAACGGCATAAAATCACGCAGGCTGAGCTGGCTGGCTATGTCGGGGTCAGCCAGAACCGTATCTCGCACCTCGAGAATCACCCCGAGGAACTCAGCGTCAAACAGCTGCTCAGCTGGTGCTCGGCACTAAAGCTGGAGCTCAAACTCGGCGAGAGGGATACGTCGGCGGCCAGCAACTCGGCGGAGTGGTAATCATGGGGCGTCGCTCGCACAACCAAACCCTCAATCTCTGGGCCAACGGAGAATATGTCGGCCGCTGGACGGTCAATGCTGCCGGAAACTCGGAGCTGCAGTACGATGCCGGCTGGTGCGCCTCCCCGCGCGGCCGCCCTATCTCGCTGTCGCTACCCTTCAACCTGCACAATGAGCCGCTGAAGGGGGCCCGGGTCTCCCACTACTTCGACGGCCTGCTGCCCGACAGCGATTCGATCCGCAGACGGGTTGCGGCCCGGTTCAAGACAGGCTCCATTGACGCGTTCGACCTGCTGGCCGCCATCGGCCGGGACTGCGTTGGCGCCCTGCAGCTGCTGCCGGATGGCGCCCAGCCGGAGGGCGTTGACCACGTGGACGGCACTGTCGTCGATGACGAAGCCATCGAGCGCCACCTTCTGGATGTGGTGAACCCAGACCAGCGCGGCGGCCCGCAGGCCCCAGACGACGACTTCCGGATTTCTCTGGCTGGCGCGCAAGAGAAGGACGCGTTCCTGTGGTGGGATGGCAAATGGATGAAGCCGCGCGGCGCCACGCCGACGACGCACATCTTCAAGCTTCCAATCGGGCTCGTCGGCGGCCGCAAAGCTGACTTCTCGACCTCGGTCGACAACGAGTGGCTCTGCCTACGACTGTTCAAGGAATTCGGCCTGCCGACGGCGAACGCCGAGATTGCTACCTTCGGCAAGCAGCGTGTCCTCGTCGTCGAGCGCTTCGACCGGGTGCGCTCGGCCAGCGGTCAGCACCTGTTCCGGCTCGTCCAGGAAGACTTCTGCCAGGCCACCGGCGTGTCGCCCCTGGTGAAGTATGAGAATGAAGGTGGCCCGGGCCTGAAGCAAATTTTCACGCTGGCCCAGCAGTCGCAGCAGGCCAAAGAGGACATGCGCACGCTGATGGCGTCGCAGCTGCTGTTCTGGATGCTGCGCGCGCCGGACGGCCACGCCAAGAACTTCAGTATCCAGCTGCTGGCCGGCACGGGCCGCTTCAAGCTGACGCCCATCTATGATGTGATGTCGGCCTACCCCGTCATGGGCCCAGGCCCGAACCAGTGGTCGGAACACGAAGTCAAAATGGCGATGGCCCTTCTCGGCAAGAACCGGCACTACCTGGCGCGCGACATCCAACGAAGGCACTTCAACAGCACCGCGAAAAAGGTCGGCTACGGCGATAACGCGGAGCCGCTGCTCCAGGAGTTCATCGCGCGCACGCCGGACGTCGTGGAGAAGGTCCGTGGTGAGCTTCCGGACGGCTTCTCGGCCGCAGTAGCGGACAAGGTTCTGGATGGCGTGCTGGCTTCGGCGCACGCGCTGGAAGCAATGCCGCCAAGCTAAGAACACCCAACAAACGAACATCGAGTGTCCATGCCATTCAGCGCCATTCCGTAAGCGCGATCACGACAATGCTCTCGACCGCGACAACCGCTGTCGGCCCGCACGAATAGCGCAAACACAGCCATGCTTTTTGCGCATGACCGCATGCGCAAGCAGCATTGGCCAGTCTCCGGCCGCCCATCCTATGATGGGCTCAGCCTTGAACCACACACGGAGACCTGCCATGAGCCACGACTACATCCCTTCCTACCTGAACCCGAACGACCTCGGCCCGTGGGGCCAGTACCTGCAACAGGTCGACCGCGTCGCCCCGCACCTGGGCAGCCTGTCGCGCTGGATCGAAACGCTGAAGCGTCCGAAGCGCATCCTGACCGTCGACGTCCCGATCGAACGCGACGACGGCACCATTGCGCATTACGAGGGCTACCGCGTCCAGCACAACCTGTCGCGCGGTCCGGGCAAGGGCGGCGTGCGCTTCCACCAGGACGTGACGCTGTCGGAGGTGATGGCGCTGTCGGCCTGGATGTCGGTGAAGAACGCGGCCGTCAACGTGCCGTACGGCGGGGCCAAAGGCGGCGTCCGCGTCGATCCGTCCACCCTGTCGAAGGGCGAGCTGCAGCGCCTCACGCGCCGCTATACGAGCGAAATCAGCATGCTGATCGGCCCGACGAAGGACATCCCCGCGCCGGACGTGAACACCAACGAACAGGTCATGGCCTGGATGATGGATTCGTACGCCATGATCGAAGGGAACCTGTCGACGGGCGTCGTGACGGGCAAGCCGGTCTCGCTGGGCGGCTCGCTGGGACGCCGTGAAGCGACGGGCCGCGGCGTGTTCGTCGTCGGGCAGGAAGCCGCGGCGCGGCGCGGTGTGGCGC
>NZ_JBKYMO010000315.1:0-6860 GCF_047302915.1 Massilia sp. CT11-108
CGCGTGCACCGTTCGCAGGCCGCCGCCAGCGCTGCCCTGCAGGCTGCCAGCGCCCAGGTGTCGGATGCCGCGACGCCGCCGCCCGACATGACCATCGCGATCGACGACTTCGGCAAGGTCGCCGCCAGCACGGACTACGAGTCGCTGATCGCCCTGACGTCGGCGCTCGTCGGCGTCAGCCGGGATCGCGTCCTCGCGCTGCTCGGCCTGCGCTGACCCCTGCTTCAGGAACGACAACGCCCCGCCCGCGCGCGGGGCGTTGTCGTTTCAGTGCCCGATCGGCTTCACGCTGATCGTCGTCCCGCGCAGGTCGATGTCGTGGATCTCGATGCTGCCGAACGTCGGCCCCGGATGGCTGCCCACGCGGATGTTGCGGAAGCTGATCTCGCCGATCGTGCTGGGCAGGCGCAAGGTGATGGAGCCGTCCTTGTTCACGGTCGCATGCGAATTGGCCGGGTCGTAGCTGACGTCGCGCACCGTCGTGTCGGCCGACAGCAGCAGCGCGAGCGGATTGAACACCGTCGCCAGTTCGCCCAGCACGCGCACGCCGTCGTTCGGCAGCGCGTGCTGCACGGCGGTCCGCACCCCATGCTGGCCGCCCTGCGCCGCCATGGCGATCAGGCGCAGTTCCGCCTGGCGGGCCTGGTCACGCAGCGCATCGCCCAGTTGATCCTCCTTGCGACCCTGGGCGACTACCTCCCCAAGTTCCTCATCCGACAGCGCACGCATGCCGCGGCCGAATTCGCGCCCGCTTTCGCCGCCAAGGCGCGTGGAGACAGCCGCCGCCGGCGTCGCCGCCACCGCCGCGTAGGCGTGCAAAGGCCCGAGCAATGCGGTCGCCAGCGCCGCCGCCATGCGCAGGCTGCGCTGGCGCCGCACGGCGCCGCGCACCTGCGCCTGCGTGATCAGCTTCATGTCGGCCAGGATCTCGCCCAGCCGGCGTCCGCTCTGTTCCTGCGCGCGGATCGCCGCGTCCAGCTGGTCCTGCGAGATCAGCTTCTTCTCGATCAGGATCTGGCCCAGCCGGGACCTGTTGGTACTGCGTGTCATCCAGTCGCTCATCCCCGCCTCCTCATGGTGTGGTCATCACTGCCCGACGGCCGCGCGCAGCTTCAGGCCCACGCGGTTCTGCAGCGCCGTCATCTTCGGCTGGATCTGCGCCGCGTTGGCCTTGGCCACGTTTTCGCCGACGGCCTTCTTCATCTCCGGCACGACGCTCTCGAACTTCGCCAGCACGGGCGATTCGAGGATGCCCGCCAGCTGTTTCAGCTCGTCCTCGCTGAACTTCTGCGCGAGCAGCGGCGCCACGCTGGACTGCACGATCGCGCGCGTGCTCGTGCGCAGGCCCGCGGATTCCTGCTCGACGAACTTCGTCGCCTCCGCCGTGATGTCCTTCATCGTCGCGTCCTGCTTGTCGGCCGGGACGCGGCTCTGCACGACGACGCGCGACTGCCGCAGCATGTCGGCCACCGGCGCCTGCAGCATCTGCAGGCCGACGGATTCCAGTCCCATCTTGTCCAGCACGCGCTGCACGAGCGCCTGCTTGGCGGGGGGCACGCCGGTGATGCCCTCCGCGTGCGCGCCCGCGGCCAGGCCCACGCCCGCACCGAGCGCCATCGTCATCCACATCGTTCGCAACATCGTCGTCTCCAGTCAGAACGGCCGCGTGTACGAGGCGCCCGCGTATTTCACGATCAGGCTGCCGGACACGTTGGTGGCCGCGTAAGGGTTGTAGATCAGGTTGAAGAAATTGTCGCAATTCAGATTGCAGTCGCTGCGCGCGGGGATGTCGTACGTCCCCTTCATGTAGCTGCCCGTCAGGTTGAGTTCCCCGCCGTCATCGAAGCGGTAGCGCAGGCCGACGCTCCTGAGTTTCGTGTCCGGCAGCGGCGCGAGAAGACTCATCTGGTTGCCCGGGATGGAGCTCTTGCGCGGCTCGTAGCCGAAGCGCAGCGCGAGCTTCTTCGTCAGGTTCAGCTGCGTGCCGAAGCTGTAGTTGACGACGCTCCTGAAACCCATCTTGAACGTGGCCTGGCTCGAATTCGCATAGCCGAACAGGCGCGCCATCTCGAGCAGCTTGACGCTGCGGTCGAACTGGAACGTCAGCTCGTTCCACTGGGACCAGTCGGCGTAGCTGACGTCCGCGTTCAGCTGCACGTAATCCGTCAGCATCAGCTTCATGCCGGCCTGCACGCGCCACGGGAACGGGATCTGCGCCGTCATGTTCCCCGACTGGTATTCGGGTATGTCCTGCGGCATGCCGGTGACGGCGCCGACGATCGGCCCGAGCAGGCTAGAATTCAGACCGCGCACGAAGCTGCGCAGCATCGGGTCGCTGTGGAACGTGTACGAACCGGTGTAGGTCGTACGCGCGCCGCCCTGGTACACGAGACCCAGCGCGAACCATTTTTTCGGTTCCCACAGCACGCCGATGTTGACCGTCGGGTCGAACGACGCACGCAGATCGAAGTCGATGTTCGCGGCGCGCTTGAACGGATTGACCATCCCTTCCGGACCGCCGCCGCACAGGCCGAACGTCAGCGTGTCGATCACGGTGCCGTTGCCGTCCGGGCAGACGGCCTTCTGCAGCTGGCCGACGGTGCCAAGCAGCTTGTTGGGCGCGCGGAAGTCGGTGTTGATGGCGAACGCGGAATACGCGATCGGCACCGAGATGCCGATCTTCAGCGTGTCCGACACCTTGTACGCGGCCGCCGGCGACAGGTAGACGAGACGCTGCAGCTGGACGAGGCGGCCGTCGAAGCGCGCGGGATCGTCCGGGTCCTTGGTGCGGTCGATACTCATCGCCGCCGCCAGGTAGACGTTCGTGCCGAACGTCCAGCGCGAACCGGGCGCGTTGTACGACATGCCCATGCTCGGCACCAGCACGCCCGGCAGGCGCGCCTTGGGGACGCCGTAGAACGGGATGTAGAGGGCCTGGCGCACCGGGCCGCTCGACTTGCCGTTGATCGGATCGTCCTTGAAGCCGCCGATGTCGAGGTCGGGCGCGGACACGAACCGGTTCGGGTTGCGGATCGTCGCCACGAACACGGAATCGATGTGATGCGTGCCTTCCAGGCGCGCGAGACCGGCCGGGTTGAAGTGGATCGATTCGATCCCGGGCGGGTCGGCCGTCACCGCATTCCCCATCGCCATCGCGGTGGGGCTCGTGACGAGGTTGTCGGTGACGCCGGCATGGGCGACCGGCGCCAGCGCCGCGGCCAGGCCGGCCGCGGCGAGCAGAACGATCGGTGACGGCGCGGCGTTCATGGGCACGGCCTCACAGCGACAACGGCAGGCTCATGGTGAGCGACAGGTTCGGCGCGGCCGCCGTGAGGCCGGCGCCGACCGTCACGTTGACGGTGGTCTTGGGCGACATGCGATAGCCCGCGCCGATCGCCAGGATGCCCGCGCTCTGCGTCTGCGTGTGCGCCTTGTTGCCGTTGTCGAACGTGAGCGTGGAGCGGGCCTGGATCGATTCCTGGAACGAGAACGACGTCGTGATCTTGTACGACAGCGCGTACGCGAAGCCGAGGCCGAAGCCGAAGCTGGCGCCCGGCTTCACTTCGCGCAGCGTGGCGCCGTACATTTGCTGGCTCAGGTGTTTCGCGGCGAGGCTGTAGCCCATGTTGAAGGAGCCGAACAGCGCGACCGGATCGACGATGCGCGTCATGTTGGCGCCGATGTTGAAGGTGTTGACGCCGGAGCCGGTGGCCACGCCCTTCTGCACGTCGACCTTGTACGGACTGGTGCCCGTCGCGAGGCGCACGTTGCCCGTGAACGTGTACGCGACCTCGTCGCGCTTGACCTCCTGCGGCTGCCAGCGCACGCCCAGGCCCACGTCGCCGATCGTGTGCGAGACGCCCGAGAAGCCGCCGGAATCGGAGTAGCGGCTGATCAGGGGCAGCGTGACGTTGGCGGTCAGGTTGTTGCGCACGCCGTAGTCCGCCATGATCGTGTTGGTGATCGTGTGCGAGTTCGTGTTCTCGATCGAGAACAGCGTGGCCGTGCCGGACGACAGGTCGGTGTTGATCTTTTCCTGGCCGATGTAGGTGTAGCCCAGCTCGTAGTTCAGCTGCACCTTGCCCTTGCGGATCAGCGAGTACTGCTTGTCCACCGCGGTCAGCGTTTCCTTCAGCAGCGTCGTGTTGTCGGCATCGCCCTCCTTCTTCGCCAGCGCGTCGCGCACGGCTTCCGAGGTCGCCGGGTCCTGGGCCTGCGCCGGCATCTGGGCGAGCAGGAGGGCGCAGGCCAGCGCCGGCGCGCACGCCGACATAGTGGAAATCTTCATGGTGGTCCTTCGTGGTGGGTCTAGTGTTTGCGAATCGAGATGCCGCCGAAACCGTTCAGCAGGCGTTCGTTCGCCACCTGCGTGTCGATGGGGCGCTGCAGGCCGCGGTCGCGGATGCGGTCCATGTCGACCACGCCCAGTTCGTCGTCGGCCAGCGCGAGCTTCAATGCGGGCGGACGGTTCTTCGGCGGGTAGGCGATGAACAGCGTGTTGCGGTCCCACAGCGTGGCGAATTCCTCGACCGAGAACGTGATGTTGCCGGCCGAGGGGTCGGCCAGGAACACGAGGCCGCCGCGCACGCCGCGCAGCACGACGAAGTGCTTGAAGCCGGCGTAGTCGATCGGCACGATGCCCGGCGCGTCGAGCGCGAGCAGGTCCGCCATCTCGGCGTGGAAGCCCGCGCTCTGCACGTCGATCGAGGCGAGGTAGCGCTTCATGTCGAGCAGGGAAAAGCCGCGCCGCTCGATGATCTTGTCCTTCTCGCCGAAGGCCATCATGCCTTCCATCGACTGCTGCTCGGTGACGTCGATGCCCAGGTGGTACTTGAGGATCGTGACGAGCGCGGCGGAGCCGCAGCTGTAGTCGTAGGCCTGGTGGACGATGTTCTTGTACTTGAGCTCGGAGAACGGCTCCATCGAAACGTTCGGAATGCCGGCGGCGGCCACGGACATGGTCGTCGGCAGGTCGAAATGGTCGAGCGGACGGTCCTGCACGTCGTGCCTGGCCAGCACGCCGCCGCCGCCCACGAGGACCGCGAGGATCCCCAGCAGGAATGTGTACATGATGTCTCCCTGGGGCGCTTCATGCGGCCCCTTGTGGCCCGGCTCCGTGCGCATTCATGGCGTCCGGGTGGCGGATTTTTCATGCAGCCCAACGTGGTGTTTTGGCCACGTTTATTGCACTTTTTCTATATTTTGGATGCAGCCACGGCTGACGGATGTTATAAAACGCTATCGTTTTTATAAAAAACCGCTCATTCATTGAGGCACCGTGCACACTTGGGACAGGATCAGCAATGCATTGGGCGAGCCGGTCACCAGCGTGGAGATCGGCGGCGTACCGCTGCGCGCGGAGCGCTACATCTTCCAGCTGGGCGGCTGCGAAGTGCCGCCGCTCGATTCGATGGTGCTGGCCTGCCACCTCGGTGGCGCGCGCGCCACGGCCGGGCGCAGTCCGGGCCGTTCGTTCGATTTCCTGGCGGGTGCCGCGACCGTGTTCCAGCCCGGCTTCGCGAGCCGCTGGTCGTTCTTCGGCGCGATCGACATGGCGATGTTCCACTTCCTCGACCCGGAGCACGAGATGGTGCGCCACCTGCAGCGCCTGCTTGCCGCGCGCGCCAAGTCGCCCATGTTCTCCGACCCGCTCGTGCATGCGGCCGCCCAGCAACTGCTGGCGGAAGTTTCCCGCACCAGCACGCCGAACACGGGCTTCGTGGAGCGGGCCTGTTCCCTGATGATCGAGCAGGCGTGCCGCGTGCTGGAAGGCAAGACGGGCCGCCACCTTCCCCCGGACGCCCTCCAGCTGGGCCGCCTGCAGGGCGTGCTGGAATGGATCGGCCAGAACCTGTCGAGCGAGCTGTCCAATGCCGAACTGGCCGAGCGCGCGGGAGTGTCGGAATCGCACTTCCGCCGCATCTTCCAGGAAGCGATGGGGATGACGCCGCACCGCTATGTGTTGCGTTTACGCCTCGAACGGGTGCATGAATTACTGACCCGGACCAGCTTCTCGATCGCCCGTGTTGCGGCGCAATGCGGGTTCAACAGCCAGAGTCACATGACGGCCTGTTTCGCGGCCGCGTACGGCATCACGCCCGCTCGGGCACGCCAGCAGGCGCGCTCCTGATTCCGGCAGGCAACACCGCGTTTGCGCCGCGTCAAATTGAAAATCTTGCCTGCCTAAAATGATCGTTTTTTGATAAACACGGGATCATTTTCCGAAGCGTTGCGATTTCGCATGCACACATAATAAAAAACACACCCGGGCACAAGAACCCGCGGCCACTCGATAAATGAGTCAGGAGACCAAGCATGAGACCAGCGCAGGACGCGTCCGCACGTACGCGGTCGCCAGCGTGAAGTACCTGTCCGCCACGGACGTGGTACAGCGCATCAAGGCCTGCCTCGGCGCCGAGGGCATCGACGTCGACGCCCTGTTCGCCAGGGCCGGCCTCGAATGGTTCGAGCACGGCGCGCAGGGACAGCGCGCGGCCGACCTGCTCGCGTTGTCCGACCAGTTCAGCATCCTGTGGGAGAGCCTCGCGGCCGCCAGCGGCGATGCGCTCATCGGCTTTCGCGTGTTCGCCCCCGACCCGCTCAGCTGGCTCGGCGTGCTGGGCCATTTGATGCTCGCCTCCCCCACCCTGCGCCAGGCCGCGGACAGCCTGACGCGCTACATGCCGCTCGTGTCGCCCGTCGTGCGCGCCACCATCGAGCCGAAGGCGGACCGCGTGCGCGTGGGCCTGAACCTCGTCGGCGGCGCGCCCGCCCTGCCCCAGGCCGGCGAACACATAACCGGGGACCTGCGGCTGGCGGCGTTTCGCTTAGTAGGGAGCAAACCCCCCCAGAAGCCCGCG
>NZ_JBKYMO010000316.1:0-6856 GCF_047302915.1 Massilia sp. CT11-108
GTGCCCGCCGCCGCGGGCAGGTACAGGTCCAGTTTCAGGTCGTGCCTCAGGTCGCCATGTCTGCGGCGTACATAGATGACGTCGGTGACGGCCCGCACTGAAGGCGGCACGGTGCGGCTCGCGATGCGGATGAACGGATATCGAGGCGCCAGCTTCGCGTACGTCGTCTCGGCCGTGTAGCTCTCCGGCAAGGGCGCCTTCACTGGCCGCGCCGCGCATGCGGCCAGCAGCAACGCCGTACCCATCCAACATGTCGTCCTGCGCATCCTGGCCTCCGCCTCGTCGTGGGAAGTCCAGTATGCCACCCAACAACAAACCCCGGCTAGTCCACCTTGCAAAAGTGGCCAGACCAACCTAGAATGGTCTGGCCAAATAAAGGACGGAAAACGTCCATCATATAAAAACGACCGGAGACTACACGGTGCCGCCATCCAGATTGCTCGCCTTCCTGGCCGCTTTCGCGTGCCTTGCCGCCCCTGCGCATGCCGAGGGGCCTTATCGTAACCCAGACAACAAGAACCCGAACGACACGGCCGAAGGCACGTATCCGGTGCCGTACAAGAAGCCGGTCGTCGCCGAGATCGCGGCGTCGCTGCAGCGCATCCGCGGCTATGTCGACAGCCAGACGCCGACCCGCATCGTGCACAAGGGCAGCGGCGCGCCCGTCACGGA
The DNA here is from genome assembly GCF_047302915.1 of Massilia sp. CT11-108. Lineage (NCBI taxonomy): Bacteria > Pseudomonadati > Pseudomonadota > Betaproteobacteria > Burkholderiales > Oxalobacteraceae > Massilia > Massilia sp. CT11-108. Next base: position 673 of record NZ_JBKYMO010000316.1, read on the forward strand.
TTTCCGCACTCCCGTCGCCGACGCCGTCGTCGAAAAGGGCGACGCCGACTTCGGCCTGCAGGCCTACGAGATGGGCGTCGTGCATGCCGGTCTGCTGAAGGCCACGGCCGCGACGGGCGACAGGCGCTATGCCGCCCTCACGCAGCGCCACCTGCAATTCTTTGCCGACCGCCTCCCCTACTTCCGCGCGCAGGAACAGCGCTTCCACCTCGAGCGCGCCAACAGCTTCGCGCACTTCCTCGATCCGCGCGCGCTCGACGACGCCGGTTCGATGTGCGCCGCGATGATGCGCGCGCGCCAGGCTGGCATCGGCCCCGACCTCTCCGCGCAGATCAAGGTGTGCGGCGACTGGGTGGCCAAGCGCCAGTTCCGCCTCCCGGACGGCACCCTCGCGCGCCAGCGCCCGCAGGCCGCGTCGCTGTGGGCCGACGACATGTACATGGGGATCCCCGCGCTGGCGGAACTGGGCCGCATGACGGGCGACCGCGCGTACTTCGACGACGCCGTGAAGAACATCCTGCAGATGACGGACTACCTGTTCGACCCGCAGCGCAACCTGTACACGCACGGCTGGAACGCCAACAATCCCGACGCCCCGCGCTTCTACTGGGCGCGCGCGAACGGCTGGGCGGTGCTGGCCATGTCGGACGTCCTCGACGTGCTGCCGAAGGACCACCCGGGCTATCCGAAGGTGATGGCGCAGCTGAAAAGAACGCTGCGCGGCATCGCCGAGCGCCAGTCCGGCGCGGGCATGTGGCACCAGATGATCGACCGCGACGACTCGTACCTGGAGACGTCGGCCAGCGCCATGTTCGTGTACGTGCTCGCGCACGCCGTCAACGAAGGCTGGATCAGCCCGACGACGTACGGCTCGATCGCGCAGGCCGGCTGGAACGCGCTGTCCGCGCGCATCGATGCCCAGGGCCGCGTGGAAGGCACATGCGTGGGCACGACGTTCGCGAGCGACCAGGTCTATTATTACAACCGCCCCACCAGTACGGCGGCGATGCACGGCTACGGTCCGATGCTGCTGGCCGGCGCGGAGATGATCCGGCTGCTGAACAACCCGGCAATCGACATCCAGTTCCGGGTCCGCACGTATCACTACGTGCCGAAGGACGGCGGGCAGACCAGCTACCGCGAACATCCCTGACACCTCTTCGATGAAAGCCTGGAACATGCAAGCGAAAACGATGTTTTGCGCCGCAGGCCTCGTGCTGTCTGCGAGCGCCGGCGCTGCCGACCGCCTCACCGTTACCGTGACCCACGACCTCGACGCCGCGCGTCCATCCGAGACGATCGTCATCCCGTGGCAGGACGTGAACACCGCGCTGCCCGGCGCGCTGATCCAGCACCTCGCCGTGAAGGACGCGGCCGGCCACCTGCTGCCCTACCAGGTGACGAACGTGGCGCCGCTGGCCAAGGACCCGCACGGCGTCGGCGCGGCGTACGGCGAACTGCTGTTCCAGCACGACTTCAAGCCCGGCGAAAAGATGGCGACGTTCGTCGTCGAAAAGAACGACGCGCTCACGCCGCCGTTCGCACCGAAGGCGTTCGCGCGCTACGTGCCGGAACGCCTGGACGATTTCGCGTGGGAGAACGACGTCATCGGCCACCGCACCTACGGCCCCGCCCTCGCCGCACCGGCCGCGCCGGGCAGCGGCAAGGAAGTGCTGGAGACGAGCGGCCTCGATATCTGGTTCAAGCGCGTGGACTATCCCATCGTCGACCGCTGGTACAACAAGGGCCACGACCACTACCACAAGGACGAAGGCGAAGGCATGGACATGTACAACGTCGGCCGCTCGCGCGGGGCCGGCGGTACGGGCGTGTGGGACGGCAAACAGCTTTATACGAGCGGCAACTGGGCCGGCTGGAAGGTGCTGGCCAATGGCCCGATCCGCGCCGTGTTCGAGTTGTCGTACGCCGCGTGGAATGCGGCCGGTACCCAGGTCACGGAAACCAAGCGCTTCACCGTCGATGCCGGCCACCAGCTCGACCAGATCGACAGCACGTTCACGTTCAGCGGACCGTCCGCGCTGACGGTCGCCGTGGGTCTCAACAAGACGCCGTCCGACCGGAAGCAGGAACCGCGCATCGCGCTCGTGAAAGACGATGCGAACCACGCGCTGCTGCAATGGGTCGAGCAGGCCTCGAACGGCGCATTCGGCACGGCCGTCGTGCTGCCCGCGTCGACCGGCTTCGCGCAGGACGCGCTGAACGACCTCGTGCTGGCCCGCGTGGAATCAGGCAAGCCGCTGCGCTACTGGGTCGGCGCCGCGTGGGACCGCGCCGGCCGCATCACGTCCAAGGCGGCGTGGCAGGCCTACGTGGCGGCAGAGGCCAAACGTGCCGCGCACCCCGTCCGCATCGCGCTGAAAGCCGGCGCAAACTGAGATCAAAATCGAGATCAGTCATCATATGTGTTGCTTTTCCAGCACATACTCCTCATAATCTGGTCTGACCACATTGATCTTGTGGTCAGACCAATCTAGAATTGATTCCAACACAGGGCCGCACGCAACGCACATGTGGCTCGACCTCGCCAGGCTGGTTTTGTAAGAAGCAACCATCGGCGCCGCTCCCCCCTGCGGACGCCGACACGTCATCGACATAAAAACAGGAGACAGCTTCATGAAATACCCCCGCAGCACCCCGCCCCGCCATTTCGTCATGTCCTCGATCGCGCTCGCGGTCCTCTCGCTCGCCCAGCAGGCGCAGGCACAGCAAAGCGACGCGCCGATCCAGCGCGTCGAAGTCACCGGCTCCAGCATCAAGCGCATGGCCACCGAGGAAGCGCTGCCCGTCACGACCATCAAGGCCGAGGAACTGGTCAAGCAGGGCATGACCACGCTGGCCGACGTGATGATGGCGCTGCCGCAATCGGCGTCGCTGCAGCCGTCCAACGCCGGCTCGGGCACCAACATCAACCTGCGCGGCCTGGGCGTGAACCGCACCCTCGTGCTGCTGAACGGCCGCCGCCTCGCCAACGAGGCCATCGCCGACGGCTACGCCAACCTCGACGTCATCCCGATCAGCGCGCTGCAACGCGTCGAGATCCTGCGCGACGGCGCGTCGTCGATCTACGGCTCGGACGCGATCGGCGGCGTCGTCAACTTCATCACCAAGCGCGAAGTCGAGGGCGGCAACGTCACCGTGCAGCTCGTGCAGCCGAAGCGCCACGGCGGCGGCGACGAGCAGCGCATCCAGGCCACGTTCGGCAAGGGTAACCTCGCGCGCGACGGCTGGAACATCTACGGCACCGTCGACTTCCACCAGCGCAGCCGCCTGAAGCTGTCGGACCGCACCGGCTTCATTCCGGACGACGCGGCCATGGCGGCGATCGGCCTGCCGCGCAGCGCCGCCTCCGGCGGGTACGCGACACCCGCCAACTTCACGAGTTCGGCCAACAAGAACGCCGCCAACCCGTATTACGCGAGCGGCTGCCTGAGCCCCTACTCGGTCCAGGGCGCGAAGAGCACGTGTGTACTGGACGACGACACCTATGGCTCGGCCCTGCACCCGAACAAGCAGCTGACGATGTACGCGCGAGCGACCAAGCGGATCGACGCCGACAACACCGTTACCGTCGAATACACCCGCGGCGACGAATCGATCTTCGGCTACAAGAACCCGACGCAGGCGGTCGCCGTCGGGAGCGCAAAGGCGATCCTGCCATCGAGCAGCAAATGGTATCCGGGCGGCAGCGGCGGGGTGCCGGCCGTCGCCGGCATCACCAACCAGCCGCTCACCGTGTCCTGGGCGGTGGCCGACGGCGGGCCGGCCGTGACCCGCGACAACCAGATCAACCAGCGGCTGCTGGTTTCCGCCGACGGCCATGTCGGCACCTGGGACTACCGGGCCGGCATGAGCTACGGGCTGTCCCAGCGCAAGGGCTACTTCCAGTCGGGCTACTTCTCGGGCATCGGCCTGATCAACGGCCTGGCGAACGGAACGCTGAACCCGTTCGGCCTGCAGGATCAGGCGGGCCTCGACTATCTCGACTCGATCGCCGCAGACGGCATGCAGAACCGCAGCTCGAAGAGCTCTTACTATGGCATCGACGGCAACATCAGCAAATCGCTAATGGCCCTCGCCGGCGGCGACCTCGCGATCGCGATCGGCGCCGACATCCACCGCGATACCAACGAGGACACCAAGCTGGCACCGGCCGCCGACATCACCTATGCGAAGGTCGTCCCGGCGCACGGAGAAAGCGCACGCAACATCATCGGCGTGTACAGCGAGGTGGACGCTCCCGTCACCAAGACCCTGACGCTGAACGGCGCCGTGCGGGTCGACAAATACAGCGACGTCGGCTCGACCTTCACGCCCAAGATCAGCTTCCGCTGGCAGCCGACCAAGACCATCATGTTCCGGGGCTCGGCCAACACGGGCTTCCGCGCGCCGACACTGTTCGACCGCTACGGCTACCGCACCACCGTCGCCAACACGACGACGGCGGGACGCTGGGACGATCCGGTCCTGTGCCCGGGCCCGTCCATCACCATGCCGGGTACCGGCACGGCGGTGCCCGGCGTGGATGCCGCCGATGTCTGCAACGCCAAGTTGAACAAGCTGACCGGTTCGAACTCGCAGCTGAAGCCGGAACGCTCCAAGGGAGGCACGCTGGGCGTCGTGTTCGAACCGTCCCGCTCGTTCACCGCGTCGCTCGACTACTGGCAGGTCAACATGAAGGACATGCTGGCCAACCTGCCGGAGACCGTCTACTTCACGAACTACGCCGACTACAAGAACCTGTTCGTGCGTAATGCGGACGGCTCGCTCGCCTACATCAACAACACGACGATGAACCTGGGTGGCCAGATCGCGGGCGGCGTCGACGTGTCGGCCCACTGGGAGATCGCGCGCAACCGCTTCGGAACGTTCGGCGCCGCCATCGACGGCACCTACCTGACCCGCTTCGACAACCAGCTCGTGCCGAACGGCCCGTGGATGTCCAACGTCGGCCAGTTCGGCTGGGCCAGCAACGGCACCACGTCGAGCTACCCGATCATCACGTTCCGCTGGAAGCACAACCTGCGCCTGTCGTGGCAGAGCGGCGATTACTCGGCGCAGCTGACGAACAACTTCAACAGCCATTACCGCGACGCCAACACCGCCGTCACGTCGGCGTACTACCGCGACATCCCGTCGTTCTCGACGTGGAACCTGACCGGCTCGATCCGCGTGCAGAAGCAGGTGCGCATCACGGCCGGCGTCACGAACCTGTTCGACAAGGCCCCGCCCATCACCAACAACACGATCTACAGCAGCGGTTACCTGAGCAGCGTCGCGAATCCGATCGGTCGCTCGTGGAACCTGCGCGTCAGCTACGATTTCGAGTAATCGCAATGCAAGCGACACGACTGAAACGTATCGTCCTGGCCAGCCTCATCCTGGCCGGCCAGGCCAGCGCCGCCGACGCGACTATCCGCGTGATCCTCGTCGGCGACTCCACGATGGCCACGAAGAGCGGCTACGGCGACGCATTCTGCGCGCGCTTCACGCCGGACGTCACTTGCGTGAACCTCGCACGGGGCGGCCGCAGTACCAGCAGCTTCCGCGCCGAGGGCCGCTGGGACGAAGTCCAGCGCATGCTGAAGGACGGCGCGTCGTTCAAGGCCACCTACGTGCTCGTGCAGTTCGGCCACAACGACCAGCCGGGCAAGCCGGGGCGCTCGACCGACCTCGTCACCCAGTTCCCCGTCAACATGGCGCGCTATGCGCGGGAGACGCGCGACCTGGGCGGCGTGCCGGTGCTCGTCACGCCGCTGACCCGGCGCACGTTCAAGGGCGCGTATCTCGGCAATGACCTGGCGCCGTGGGCCGAGGCGACTCGGCGCGCGGCCGCCCAGGAACACGCCGTGCTGCTGGACCTGAACCGGGACAGCGTGGCCGCCGTCCAGGCCATGGGCCAGGATGAAGCGGATACGCTGGCGGTCGTTCCGCGTCCGCCGGGCTACGGGATGCCTGTGGATCCGAACAAGGTCGAACCGGCCGGCGCCGCGAAGACGGCGTTCGACCGCACGCACCTCGGCACCAGGGGCGCCGATTTCTTTGCGCGGATGGTCGAGCGCGAGCTGGTGACGGCGCGGCCGGAGACGGCTGCCTACTTCAGGGACGGGGGCAAGCGTTGAGGCGCTTCGCCCTGCTCGCCTGCGCGCTCGCCGGCGCGCAGGCG
>NZ_JBKYMO010000317.1:0-6852 GCF_047302915.1 Massilia sp. CT11-108
GGTGACGGCCTGCAGGTCGGCCAGGGTCAGGCCCGGCGCCATCTCGCGCACGCGCAGGCCCTCGGGCGTCACGTCCAGCACGGCCAGGTCCGTGTAGATGCGGCTGACGCAGGCGATGCCCGTCAGCGGATAGGTGCAGCGCTCGACGATCTTGCTTTCTCCCGTCTTGGTCTGGTGTTCCATCATGACGAACACCTGCTTCGCACCGATCGCGAGGTCCATGGCGCCGCCGACGGCGGGAATCGCGTCCGGCGCGCCCGTGTGCCAGTTGGCCAGGTCGCCCGTGTGCGACACCTGGAAGGCGCCCAGCACGCAGATGTCCAGGTGGCCGCCGCGCATCATCGCGAACGAGTCCGCGTGGTGGAAATAGGCGCCGCCCGTCAGCAAGGTCACCGGCTGCTTGCCGGCGTTGATCAGGTCCTCGTCTTCCTCGCCCGGGGCGGGCGCCGGCCCCATGCCGAGCAGGCCGTTCTCGCTGTGCAGGAAGATCTCCTTCTCCGCCGGCAGGTAGTTGGCGACCTTCGTGGGCAGGCCGATGCCCAGGTTGACGTAGGCGCCTTCCGGGATGTCTTGCGCTACGCGCGCGGCCATCTGGTCGCGGGTGTATCGGGTGTTCATGCGGCCTCCTTGACGACGCGCTGGACGAAGATGCCGGGGGTGACGATCGCTTCCGGATCGAGTTCGCCGAGCGGCACGATCTCGGCGACCTGCGCAATGGTGGTCTTTGCGGCCATCGCCATGATCGGACCGAAGTTGCGGGCGGTCTTGCGGTACACGAGATTGCCCCAGCGGTCGCCGCGCAGGGCCTTGATCAGCGCGAAATCGGCGTGGATCGGGGTCTCGAACACATGGTTCTTGCCGTCGATGACGCGGGTTTCCTTGCCCTCGGCCAGCAGGGTGCCGTAGCCGGTGGGCGTGAAGAAGCCGCCGATGCCGGCGCCGGCGGCGCGGATGCGCTCGGCCAGGTTGCCCTGGGGCGTCAGTTCCAGCTCGATTTCGCCGGCGCGGTACAGCGCGTCGAAATGCCAGGAATCGGCCTGGCGCGGAAACGAGCACACGATCTTCCTCACGCGCTTTTCCTTGATGAGGGCGGCCAGGCCCGTGTCGCCGTTGCCGGCATTGTTGTTCACGATGGTCAGCTCGCGGGCGCCGTGGGCGATCAGCGCGTCGATGAGCGCGGACGGCATGCCGGCGTTGCCGAAGCCGCCGATCATGACGGTGGCGCCGTCGTGGATGTCGGCCACGGCCCGCTCCAGCGAGTCACAGGTTTTGTCGATCATGGGTTGTCACCTTGTCTCTGATGTGCGAGTATCGAACACATGCTCGTCTACCGCACAAAAAGTGTACGCCCGCGCCGCGTCGGCCGTCAAGCGCTTCCTGACAACCCGTCACCATCGATTAGAATTCCGCCATGTCATCCACACCCTCGACCCCAGCCGCCCCGCTCACCATCGCGGAAGAAATCGACGCCCTCGCCGATCCCGACTTCATGACGTCGCTGGCGCGCGGCCTCGCCGTGCTGCGCGCGTTCGCCGACTCGCGCAAGCCGCAAACCATCGCCCAGATCAGCCAGCAGACGGGCATCCCGCGCGCGGCCGTGCGCCGCTGCCTGCACACGCTGCGGCAGCTCGGCTATGTCGACGCGGAGCTGAACAATTTCAGCCTCCGCCCGAAGGTGCTCACACTGGGGTATTCGTATTTATCGTCGACACCGCTGACGGCCGCCGCGCAGCCATGCCTGAACGGCGTCAGCAAGGCGCTGGGCGAATCGAGCTCGCTCGCCGTGCTGGAGGAAGACCAGGTGCTGTACGTGGCGCGCGCGGCGACGTCACGCGTGATGTCGGTGTCGCTGTCCGCCGGCAGCCGCCTGCCCGCGTATTGCAGCTCGCTGGGCCGCGTGCTGCTCGCGCACCTGCCGCAGGACAAGCTGGACGCGTACCTGGCGCACACCACGCTGACGCCCAGGACGGAGCGCACGGTGACGGATCCGGACACACTGCGCGACATACTCGCGCAAGTACGGCGCGACGGCTATGCCATCAACAACGAAGAACTGGAAATGGGATTGCGCTCGATCGCCGTGCCCGTGCGCGGCGCGTCGGGCAAGGTGCTGGCGGCGCTGAACGTGGGCGCACACGCGGCGCGCGTGACGCCGGAGCGCATGGTGGATGAGTTCCTGCCCGTGCTGCGCCAGGGCGCGCAGGAACTCGCGATGCTGCTGCCCTGAAGGCCGTCAGAAGCCGTCGACGGCGGCCACGTAGTGCGTGACGACGGGCGCGCCGTCGAAGCAGTGGCCGACGAGGCGGCGCCATTCCTGGAAATCGTCGCTCTCGCGGAAGTGCACCATGTGGTCCTCAACCGTGTTCCAGTCCACGAGCAGGCGGTAGGCGCGCGGATTCTCCACGCCCCGCTGCAGGCGCATGCCGGTACACCCGCGCGCCCGCTGGAACAGCGGCGCGGCGGCGCGCACGCCCGCCTCGAATTGTTCTTCCATGCCGGCCTTGACGAGGATTTCGGCGCTTTCGACGACCATATGCTTCCTTTCGATGGGTGACGGGGTGACCGCCGATTATGCCATCGCGCGGCCGGACGTGCAGAGCGCTCAGAACGCCCCGACGTAGTTCTCCGCCAGCGCCGTCGACAGCGCGCGCGAGTTCACGACATTCTCGAGCTCCGCGCGCTGCACTTCGCGCTGGCGCATACGCGTCGGGCTATCCGGACGCGGCGCGCGGCCTCTGGCGCCAGCGCATCGCGACCGTGCAGGAACGCGGGATCGACGCCATCGCGGACGCCGTGATGGGCCGCTACTTCCACGAAGGCTTCCGTTCGGTCCATCCGGCAACGGTTGCAAAGTTCCGCCGGCGCCTCGTCACGACGGATGCCCAGGGCTATATCGGCTGCTGCGCGGCCGTGGGCGGCGTCGACACGACGGCGCGCCTCGGGCAGATTGCCGTGCCGACGCTCGTGCTGGCCGGAGCATCGCACCTGGGTGCCATCGAACAGGCGGGCGCGTTCGCCGCTGCCGTCACCGCGTTCGTCGACTGTCTGTGATGTCGCAGGTGAGCTTCAAGGCGCCGTGTAGATGACCTTCACGGTCGCGTCGACGGCGCTTTTCTCGATGTAGCCGATGGCCTTCGGGTTCGCGGCCACGGCCTTCCTGACGTCGGTGCTGCCGCCGACTTCCTTCGGCATCGTCGCCTTGCCGGTGAAGACGAGCTTGGACCACAGCGCCTTCACTTGCGACATGTCCTTGTCGGCGACCTTCTTGTAGAACTCCGCGCGGATCGGCGCGCTTTCCGGCTGGTCGACCGGCGCCAGGGCCGTGGATTTGCCGAGGAAGTACTGTGCGACTTCATCCCTGGTCATCGACGCCTGCGGCGCGGACGGGTTCACGACGACGACGACTTCGGCCATGGCCGGCACGGCGGGCCCGAGGACGGCGGCGAGAACGAAGGAGCGGATCATGGTATTCATTGCGGTCTCCTCAGAAAACGAAGTCGACGGCAACCGTGCCGACGGTGACGGGGCCACGGAAGCCGCGCCTGGGCTGGATGAACAGGCCGGGACCTTCCGGATCGACGCGGTCGACCTGGAACTTGATGTCGGCCGAGCGGAACGCGTCCCAGCGCAGGCCGACGCTGTCGGTCTTCTGCGCGGATGCACCGGTCTGCTTGCCGTGGCTGTAGTACGGCAGCAGTTTGCCGAACCGGTAGCCGCCCATCGCATACCAGCCGTCGCTGCCTTGGCCGACGCCGCGTGCCTGCGTGTATTCCGACTGCACGACGACGTTGTTCGCATCCATGGCGAAGCCGACGGCCGTGAACGACACCTTGGTCTTCGGCAAATGGAAGAAACCCTGGTCGAGCGTCAGATTGCCGTCGTTGCGGCCGACACGCAGCGTGAACGGCCCCTGTTCGTAGATGACGTTCACGACGCTGCCGTTCGTGACCTTGGCCTTGCCGTCGCCGCCCGCCATCGTGATGGAGGAATCGCCGTACGCGAGTTGCGTGGTCAGCGTGGCCGGGCCGATGGTCTGCTGCCAGCTCAGGTCGGCGCCGTCGAGACTGTCCATCGGCACCTGCGAATACACCTCCAGCGACGGCCGCACCATCGTGTTGGCATAGCCCACGTTGCGATAGTCCGAGACCATGAAGATGGCCAGCGGCACGCGGCCGACGCGCACGTTCAGCATGTCGGACAGCCTGAATTTGGCGAAGGCGAGCGTCGCATCGGCGCCGTAGTCGTCTTCGCCGAATTTCCGCACCAGCCCCTGGCCCGTGAGCGACAGCCAGTCGTTGATGTTCGCGTCGACCTGGATGCCCAGGTTGGAATCCACGCCCGTGCGCGGGGACGTGCCGGCACCGCTGGCCTGGTTGGCGCGCGCGAATTGCGCGTCGTTGGTGTCCGTCCACGTCAGGGCGCCGGTGCCGAAGCCGCTGACACGGACCGGCGAGGGCTCGCCGTCCTGCGCATGGGCGGTCGACAAGACCGCCGGCACGAGCAGCAGGGTTGCAAAGTGTTTGCTTTTCATGATGATTGGGAATGTCATTGCAGGGTTGATATCCGATGCGTGTGCCCGAGGTTCGCCGGGAGGACCGGATCGTGCTCGCGGAAGAGGTCGCGTAGCGGGATGTATGCTGACCATATATTTCTGTATGGCAAATATCATTCCACTACAAACACGTTAAATGCTTGAAGGATTGATCACAGAACGTTGCGCTCAATACACATTTGGTCAGCTCGGCCCGCGCCGCGATAACGACATTCGTCAACATGTTGCAAAGATATAACGCCGCACTATACTGAGTCATTCCCGTCCGATTTCGAATCGGTACGCACATGACTCAGTGGCTCTCCCGTTCGACCAGGATCGGTTACGTCCTGGTCATTCTCCTGGTGGTGGCGACAGCCATCCTGCTGGTCTGGCAGCATTTCGGGATGACGCGCACCCTCGAGATTTCCCCGCAGCACCCGCATGGCGCCAGGGTGACGGACGACCGCGACAACACGCGCGGCAACAGCGCGAACGGCAATTCGGTCGCGTCGCTGACCGTCACGAAGGATGCGTTCGTCATGCGCTGCTACCTGGGCGCCGCCGCGACCTACCCGTTCTGCAAGCTGCAATTCCAGATGGGCGACCCGGTCAAGGGCATCGACATGTCGGGCTACGACACGATCGCGTTCGACCTGCGCTATACGGGCCGTGGCTGGCACGTCCTCAAGCTCCACCTGATGAACTTCGAACCGGAGTTTTCCACGCTGGAGGACTGGAATTCGCAGCGGTTCAACGAACTGCTGATCAACGTACCCGCCCAGCCCGAATTCACGGCGCCGATGAATGCCGTGCGCACCGCCGACTGGTGGCACTTCTCGCGCCAGATCCCGCTGTCGAAAAGCTATGTCCGCCTCGACCACGTCACGACCGTGGAATTGGCGACGGACAATTATCAGGACACGGGACAAGTCGTCACGGTCGAGCTGCGGAAGATCGAGTTCCGCGGCAAATGGATCTCGCGGGCGACGCTGATGACTTGGCTGGTATTCGTGTGGATCGTGTGCGGCGTCATCGGCCTGTCGCTGGGTCTGCTGCACTACCGGTCCGGCCTGCAGGCCAACAAGACACGCGTGGAGCAACTGGCCGCCATCGACCGCGAGCGCAAGGAAGCCGAAGCGGCCCGCGAGACGGCGCTGGCGGAGGCCGTCGCGCTGGCGCGCCAGCGCAGCCAGTTCCTCGCGCAGATGAGCCACGAATTGCGCACGCCGCTCAACGCCATCATCGGCTATGCCGACCTGCTGGGACGCGACCGCGACCACCTGTCCGAACGGCTGGCCTCGGGCCTGGCCACGATCCACGAAAGCGGCCAGCATCTGCTCACGCTCATCAACGACATCCTCGACCTCGCGCGGGTCGAAGCCGGCAAGATGGTGCTGCACCCGGCCGCCGTCCATCTCGAGACGTTCCTGCAAGTGCTGGCGAACATCATGCGCGTCAAGGCGGAAGAGAAAGGCCTGGGATTCAGCTACGAGCTCGCACCCGGCCTGCCGGCCGCGGTGACGATCGACGAGACGCGGTTGCGCCAGGTACTGCTCAACCTGCTGGGCAATGCCGTGAAATTCACCGACACCGGCAAGGTGTCGCTGCGGGTGCTGTCCGCCGCATCCGCCGGCGCGCCGGACACCGCGCGGCTGCGCTTCGAAGTGGCCGACAGCGGCATCGGCATGGATACGCAACAGCTCGGACGCATCTTCCAGCCGTTCGAACAGGTGGCGGCCGCGCAGCGGCGCGAAGGCGGCACGGGCCTGGGCCTGGCCATCAGCCAGCAACTGGTGCAGCTCATGGGCGGCCATATCGACGTGCTCAGCGCGCCCGGCAAGGGCAGCACGTTCTCGTTCGAGATCGACGTGCCGGTGGCCGCCGCCGCGCCGGTGGTCGTGGCGCCGCACGACACCGTGATCGGCTACGAGGGCGAGCGCAAGCGGGTGCTGGTCGTGGACGACGTGCCGCAGAACCGCGCGATGCTGCAGGACCTGCTGCAGGAGACCGGCTTCCTCGTCGCCGCCGCGACGAACGGGCTCGAATGCCTGGTCCTGCTGGACAGCTTCAAGCCCGACCTGATCCTGATGGATGTCATGATGCCGGTGATGGACGGGAACGAAACGACGCGGCAGATCCGTCACATGCCGGGCTGGGGTAACGTCCCGATCATCGCGGTGACGGCCAGCGCCAGCCCGGACGACGAGCGCAAGAGCCGCGACGCCGGTGCCGACGCCCTGATCGCCAAGCCGGTCGACCACGACCTCCTGCTGCGCACCATCGGCAGGCTGCTGGCGCTGCAGTGGATCACCGGACAC
>NZ_JBKYMO010000318.1:0-6775 GCF_047302915.1 Massilia sp. CT11-108
GCGGTGAAGCCGCTGCGCGACGCCCAGCCGGCGCGTCCGGTCCGCATCGGCGGCAACGCCAATGCGGCCGTGCAGCCGGATCCGGAAGCGTTCGGCGCGTCGGCCGCGTGGCTGCTCGATATCGGGGCGGTGAATCGGTCGAAGGACGTGGACAGCCTGCTGCTCGACATCGACTTCACGGGCGACGTGGCCCGCCTGTTCGATGGCACGCGCATGGTCGACGACTGGTATTACAACGGCCAGCGCTGGCAATTCGACCTGGGTAACCTTCCCGCGCAGCGCCAGGGTCCGCTGACCTTGACCGTGCTGCCCCTTCGGGCGGATGCGCCGATCTACCTGCCGCGCGAACACCGGCCCGACTTCGGCGGCAAGCCGCAGCTGGCCGAGCTGAAGGGCGTGAAGGTGGTGCCGGTCTACCGCGTCGAGATCGGCAAGTAGTCGATACCCCCACCGGTGGGGCGAGACCGTCCATGGCGCGAATGTCAAGATGCGCGCCATGGACACGTCAACCACCGGAGTTATCCCGCAGCCGCTCCCACGGCGCGGCGCAATGTTCGAGACGTTCGAGCGTTGCGTCGTCGGCGCCGCACGGTGCCTGCTCGAACAGCAGCTGGGCTTCGTCCCGGCGTGGGCGGTACTCGGGGATTACCTCGGCAACGTTGGCGTGCGTGTCATCGCAACTTTGGCCCGTGCCGCCACTCCCCGAGGACAACCATGATCTTTCACGCTCCCACCCCCGCGCGCGACCCCGCGCGCGTCGCCGCCGTCATTGCCGAGATCTGGGGCGGCCAGTCGTTCCGCTTCCCGCCCTGGCCCGGCGCGTGGGTCGCGATGGCCGGCGACGTGCGCGGGTCGATGGTCGAGGTCTATCCGCACACGCTGCCGATGGCGCCGGGGAACGGCGCCGGGATGGCACGGCCGCATCCGGACGCCGCCCCGCGCCCGTACGCCTGCTTCCACCTGGCCATCGCGACCGAGCGTTCCGTCGAGGAGATCCTCGCGATCGGCCGGCGCGAAGGCTGGCGCGCCGTGCCCTGCTCGCGCGGCGGCGTGTTCGACGTCGTCGAGCTGTGGCTCGAGAATGGCCTGATGTTCGAGGTGCTGACGCCCGAGATGCAGCACGATTACCGCAAGGGCGTGAACCTGGACATGTGGCGTATCACGCGCGAGGAGGAGCCGATGCCGGAGCCGATGCCGGCCTGACCCGTCGTATGGCCGGTACGCCGGCCGCGCGGCCAAGTTGCACGTGATCGAAGCGCTCGCCTTTCACGTCGTCCAGCACGACGGGCGGCCGCGCATCCGGCGCCGCGGTGCGCAGGTCGGCGTGATGGACCTCCACGTTGCGCGCATGGCGCACGTACAGGCCGTAGGCCGGCGTCACCCCGAACATGCTCGGTTCCGGATAGTGGTCCGGCACCTCGGGCGGCACGCGCCGCGCATCCGCCGCCGTGCCCCCGCCGCCGTACACGATCGTGATGTTCGACAGCCGCACGTCCTCGACGGGCGCCTCCGGCAGGCCGGCCACGATCGCCGCGAACGGGGCATTCGCCTGCGACGCGACCACGTTACTGATGTTCACCCGGCGGATCGCGCCGACGCGCGTGCCCGCGGGTGCGCGCATGCGCCGGCCCAGGCGGATGAACAGCGGCGCCGTCGTCAGGTCGCGCATGGCGAGATTGTCGACGGTGACGTCCTCGATGACGGCGCCGTCCACGCTTTCGATCGCCAGGCCGCGGCAATGCTCGAACACGCAGTTCGCGATGACGATGTTGCGGAAGCCCCCGTTCGATTCCGTGCCCAGCTTGATGCGGCCACACACACCCTCCTCGTCCGGCGCTTTCAGCTGCGTCTTCTGGTAGGTCCCGTCCAGCAGCGTGCCGAGGTCGAAGCCCGAGACCTGGCATCCGGTGATCGTCACGTGCTCCGTGAAGCGCGCGCGGCCCAGTGCGTAGGAACTCTTCAGGCAGATCGCGTCGTCGTTCGGCGTATTGACCGCGCAGTCGCTGATGCGGACATTCCGGCAGCAATCGATGTCGAAGCCGTCGCGCTCCGTGTCGACGGTGAGATTAGCGATCGTCAGGTTGTCCACGCCCGTCGCCAGGACGGCAAAGTGGCCGCATTTGAGCATCGAGAAGTCGCGCAGGAGCACGTTGCGGCAGTTCTTCAGGGCGATCGCCTTGTTGCCCTTGCCGTCCATCTCCGCGCCGAACACGGTACCGGACTTCGCGCGCTCGCCCATCGGGTCCTTGCCGCCGAGCGAGGACGGCATGTCGCCGGCCTTGAGCGGCCGGTTCGCGCCCGGCCCCGAGCGCGTCAGGCCGCGGCCCCAGATGCGGCCCGGGCCCAGGATCGCCACGTCTTCGAGATTCTCGCCCCAGATCAGCGAGTTGTGCCAGTGGCTGTGGCCGAAGTCCTGGTAGGCGTCGTGCGGGTTCGGTTCGGCCGGGTCGTAGCGGCCATGGCCGTCCGCCGGATCGGCCGCGACGATCACGCTGCCGGCGTCGAGGTACAGCGCGACGCGGCTTTGCAGCCGGATCGAAAAGCTCAGGTAGCGGCCGGCCGGAAAACGCACGGTGCCGCCACCGGCGGCGCTGGCCGCGGCGATGGCGGCGTGGATGGCATCCGTGTCCAGCGTGGTGCCGTCGCCGCGGGCGCCGAACGTACGCACGTCGAAGTCCGCGGCCAGCGCCGGTGCGCACACGCATGCGCAGACGGCGCCGAGCCCCTTCAGGAGGTGGCGCCGGGTCGTATCGAAGGAAGTCATCGCAGCACCATACCATCGCCACGCCGCGCCGAACGCGCAAGTTGCTGAGCAATTGGTTGGGTCATTTTTTTCAATACCGGCCCGCGTGCCGCCGCTATCGTCTACCGCATCCCTCAACACGAAAGGAAACGCAGATGAGCATGTTCGCTTCGATGGCCGCTTTCGCCCTCGCCACCTCGATCTCTCCGGGCCCCGTGAACGTCGTCGCCCTCGGCAGCGGCGCCCGCCACGGTTTCACGGCCAGCCTCGCCCACGTCACCGGCGCCACCGCCGGCTTCTGCCTGCTGCTCGTGCTGGCCGGGCTCGGGCTGCACGAAGCGGTCGGCGCCTGGCCGCAGGTGACGAACGTCGTGCGCTGGGCCGGCGTCGTCTTCCTGCTCTACATGGCGTGGAAACTGGCGAGCGACGCGGGCGAGCTGGATGCCGGCGAGACGGCGGCGCGGCCGACGATGCTGCAGGGCGCCGCCCTGCAATGGCTGAGTCCCAAGGCGTGGCTGGCGGCACTGGCGGGCATGGGCACGTATGCGTCCGACGGCGCGGCGTCCGCCGTCTGGCTGTTCGCCGCGATCTACTTCGTCGTGTGCTGGCTGTCGATCGCCGCGTGGGCCTGGGCCGGCAGCCGTTTGCAGGTGTACCTGCGCACCCCGCGCCGCGTGCGCGTCTTCAACCGGACGATGGCCGGCATGCTCGTGGCGAGCGTCGTCTGGCTGGCTGCCGCCTGACGTTCAGTCGCGATACTGGCCCGGCGTGGCGGCGGTCATCCGCTTGAAGACGCGCTGGAAGTGGGCCTGGTCGGCAAAGCCGACATCGAGCGCGACCTCGGCGATGGGCGCGCCGGCCCGCAGCCGCGCCTTCGCGTACTGGATGCGGCGGTTGGTCTGGTATTCGTGCGGCGCGACACCGTAGCGCTTCTTGAAGGCGCGGATCAGGTAGGAGCCGGACAGGTTCGCCGCCTCGCACAGGTCCTGCAGCGGCAGGGCGTCCGCGAAATGCGCGTCGATGTGGCGCGCGACGCGTTCGACCTTGGGCGTGACCGTGTCCGGGACCGGCCCCGGCGCCAGCGCGCCGTCCAGGCGCGCCACGAAATCCACGACTGCGGCCTCGCGTTCCGCAGCACTGCGATCCGTCTCCGCCAGCACGGCGAACAACCGCGCGCCCGCCTCCACCAGGTGCGGCGCGCGCAACGCCGCCTGTGCGTACGGGCGGAACGCGGGATCCGCCAGGCCGCGCACGCGCGCCTGGACGCCGCCCAGCCACACGGGATCGAAGTAGAACATCACATAGGACCACGGCGCGTCGTCGACCGGATTGCAGCCGTGGACGTCGCCCGGATTGACGACGACGACGGCACCCTGCTCCACCACCTCCGCATGCGCGCCGTTGACGTAGGTGCTGCGGCCGCCCGTGATGACGCCGACGGAATGCGTCTCGTGCCAGTGGCGCCCGTAGTGCAGGCCGCGCCCGTCCGTGACGTGGCGCGCTTCGATGAACGGCAAGGCGGGGTCGCGCCAGAAGGCCTGGGCGGCGGGGTGGCGGTCGGGTCGGGGCATGATCGTACGCTCTGAAGATCGTTCATCCATTCTAGCAGCCGTGACAAAGCGTGCATCTTTTCGTGACGCGATCCGGTAAGCTGCCGGCCGTCGACACTTCGGGATCATCGCCGTGACAAGGATTCAAGCGTGGCTGCCCTTGCTGGGCGCAGTGGGTTGCTGGGCTCCGCCTTCCACGGCGCAGGAGACGCACGAAAATGCGCCGCAGGTCGTGAAGATCGAAGCCGTGCGCGACGTGGACGAAATCCCGTACCGTAGATTCTACAAGGGGATGCTGGTCTTCGCCGAACACCGCCAGCTCGCACCAGGCGCCGCCCTGCGCTTCCGGCTGTATCCGCGCGCGCGGGACGCATCGTTCGCGGGCCTCGCCGTCACCCTCGTCGCCGGCAAGACCGAGATACCGCTCGAACTGGACGCGAACCAGTCGTTCACGCTGCCGATGGATGCGCGGCTGGCCGCGCAGGATGCCGTCGTCATGACGAACAAACGAGACGGCACGTACGCCTGGCGCGTCGATATCCGCACGCCGGGACTGCCGCCCGCTACACGCCGCCTGGGCGACCTGCGGCTCGAGTGCAAGGTCGACATGAAGGGGGCGGAACTGCGCCGCATGGTGCGCGATCCGTCGATCATGGCGCTCGTCGCCACGGGCGATCCGTGCACGTACCGCACGTTCCAGAATCCGTTCTTCGCCGACCGTCCCGTGTTCAACGTCACGCTCGTCCACGGCGCGCGACGCGAAGCGATCGCGGGCGAATGGATGTACGCGAATTCCGCGCGCCTGCTGCCGGAAGCAGGCTATGCGCTGGTCGACTGGGGCCATGCGCGCGACCGGCAGTACATCCCCGCCATCTTCGACGCAAGCTGGCCGGACGACACGCTGCTCGAATTCGAGTACATGGACGATCCGGCATGAAAGCCGCGCTCATGTTCTCTTTGGCCGCGCTGCTGGCCGGCTGCGCCGCCACCGGCAACGGTCGGATTGAAACGTTGACGCAGGACCGCGCCGCCGGCCTGCTGGTCGCGGGCACGACGACGAGGGACGACGTTCGCCGCGCGCTGGGCGACGCGTCCGTGACGGCGTTCCCGAACGGCCGCGAAGTCTGGTTCTACCGGTACGACGACAGCGCCGCACGGCTCGTGAAATACGTGCCCCTCGTCGGCCGCATGGCGGCAACGGACACGCAGATCCGGGAACTCAGGATCCTGTTCGATGCGGATGGACGGGTGCGCAAATTCAGGTTGCAGGATATTCGTGTCCAATAGAATGCCCGGACAAACAAAAACCGAACTGTTTTCAAGGTGAATCGATGGCGCTGATTAAACACGCGGGCGTGAATTGCACCGACGCCTACAACAGCATTTTTTCCGACGCTCACCATCGTTGCGCGACCGGGAGCAGCGTGAGGGACGAGCCGCATTTCGTACGGGACCTGATCTCGGAGCAGACCGTACGGCGATTGAATGCCGAGTCGTCCAATCTGTACGACCAGAACGTCAACGCCGTGAATTTCCGGGCGACTTTCTTGCACGGTTCACCGTATGCGAAGTTCACGGCCGGGCAAGAAAACCCGAGGTGCGAGCTCGCGGATGGGATGTTCGTCGTTTACGTCACCGAACCGGCGGGCAATGGAATACACAGGGTCACCCGCAGGGCCGCCTGCTTGCTGATGGTGAAGCGCTCCGGCGACCAGCCTCCCCTCACGTTCCCGTACGATCCCGTCAACGGTCCGGACCCGGTCGGCACCGACCATTCGCAGTTCTACCTGTTCCATCGATGGCCGCGATTCGAACTCCAGACAGGATACGCCTCACGTCCGAAGGGCCACGGCTTCTACCATATTGCCGTGCCTCCCAACGGCGCCGGCGCAGCGACCCACGACATCGGAAAATTTGGTGTCTTGTGGGACCACGGCGCCGGAAACACGAGGTGGAAGACCAATCAGAACTCGGTCCACTGGCTTGCGGGCGAGCCGACACCCAGTACCCCGGTGGACCCGGCCCATGAATCGCTAGGCAAATTACTGGAAGAACTTGTCGACGGTGCACCGGGCGCCGGGCGCGAATTCAAGCCGGCGCCGTCCAATCCTAACGGTTGGGATGGGCTGATGGGCACGTTGCTGGGCTACCCCATCGCAGGGCCGACCGCGCCCGGGGCAGCGCCGCTGACCGTGGACAGCATCATGGCGAAGTGGACATGGGGCGGCAAGCAGAAGCGCGACGTCAATCCGCTTGGGCTGGGTTTCCTCGCCCAACGTCGAAGCCCGATTGGATTGGACGTATTCGAGGCGCTCGATACGGTCCGGGGAACGATTGCCCAGCACGCGCGTCAACTGGCCCTCGGAGATTTCGACCATTTACCGTTCCATGCGCGCCATTCATTTCCGCTTCACTATCTCCACGATGCGTTGAAGCCAACGCCGCCACACTTTTTCGACCTTGCGGGTGAAGCGCCGCCGCC
>NZ_JBKYMO010000319.1:0-6771 GCF_047302915.1 Massilia sp. CT11-108
GCGCATGCACGGCGCGCCAGGCACCGTGGTCGCCGTCGGCATCGCGCGCCGCAACAAGGTCGAGACCCTGCGCATCACGCGTGCCGACCTGCACAACGACACGGTGCGCGTGAAGATGGCGGCGCCGGGCCTCGCGTGGATCCGCATCTCGGAATTCGGCGGCGCCACGGCGGCCGACCTCGCGGCGGCCCTGAAAAAACTGGACAATCCGCGCGGCCTGATTCTCGACCTGCGCAACGATCCGGGTGGCCTGGTGTCGACGGGCGTCGCGGTCGCGGGCGCGTTCCTGCAGCCGGGCACCGTGCTGTTCTCGGCGCGCGGACGCGAACCGGGCGCCAACGCCACCGTCACCGTCGACGAGCGCTACTACCGCCAGCAAGGCCAGCCCGACGTGCTGGCCGGCCTGCCCGGGTGGACCCGCACCGTGCCGCTGACGGTGCTCGTGAACGGCGCGTCCGCGTCGGCCGCGGAACTGGTCACCGGTGCCCTGCAGGACCAGCACCGCGCCACCGTCATCGGCACGCGCACGTTCGGCAAGGGTTCGATCCAGTCCGTCATCGGGCTGGACGCGGACAGCGGCATCAAGTTCACCGTGGCGCGCTACTTCACGCCGAACGGCCATGAGATCCAGGCGCGCGGCGTCACGCCCGACATCGTCGTGACGCCCGCGGTGGCCGCCGACGACGACCTGTTGCTGCGCGAAGCCGACCTGGCAAAACACCTGCCCGCGACACAGCCGCTCGACACGATGGCGGAGGCGAAGCGCGAGCCGGTCGAGTCCACGCGCACGTTCGGCACGCGCGACGACAAGGCCCTGCAGACCGCGGTGGCCGTCCTCACGCCCGAAGACAAGCGTTCGTCCACGCTCGCGGCCCTGTTGCGCCGCTGGAGCGGTGCGCCGCTGGCGGCGAACGCCGCGCCGTAACGATCACGTCACAATCCCGCGTCAAAATACGCATCGCTCCCAGGGAAGAGAGCACATGGCGGCTCGGCCGCCCTACCGGCGCCGGCGGTCGGGAAACATACCGGCACCAATTCAGAAGCGTGCCCTTGCACGCAGGCTCTCCTTGACGTGCCGGCGCGCGCGCGGCATCGCATCCAGCGCGCGCGCGGCCAGCACGCCTTCGATGAAGCCGAGCAGCCCCGCCTCCTGCGGCACGCGGTCACGCAGCTGGGCAACCAGCTCGCGTGCCACGAACGCATCGTTGATCTCGCCCAGCTCGTCCTGCATGCCGCTCAAGAGATCGTGCCGTTTCGTCGCCTTGCGGTCGTGCGACAACGCGGAGAAGAACTCGCGCGCATAACGTTCCTTCTTGGCCGCGATGCGCACCTTGTGCAGGCACTCCGGCCGTTTCAGGTCATCGCCGCGGGCGCGCTTGCGCACGCGCGCGGCCGCGTGCTGCACGAGCTGCGGCGCGGCCTTCGCGATCTTCTGTTCGAGCGGATCGGCCGGCAGCGCAGTATGGTGCCAGCCCTTGCCCGCGATCCAGCCGCCCAGCGCGAGCATCAGGGTCGTGTAGCGCGGGCTGCCGACGGCCGAGCGCACGCGCGCCCGATGACGCTCCGCCTCCTCGCGCGCGGCCGCTTCCACGCGCGCCAGCGACGGCTTCTGGTCCTCGGTCAGCGGCAGGCCGGGCAGCACGGATTCGAGGAACACGTCCCAGTTGCGTGCGTCGCCCAGTTCGCCGGCGAACCAGTCGATATCGGCCGCCAGCGGTTCCGGCAGCGTCACGAGCCCGTCGACCATGTCCTGGGCCGCGCGCAGGCGGCGCAGGCCGACGCGCATCTGGTGCAGGCTCTCGACGTCCCCCGCCAGCACGCCCCGTTCGTTGGCCTGCATCTGCTGCAGGCAGTTCTGCAGGATGCCGCCCAGCGCCTCGCCCAGCGTGGCCTTGCGCTTGAGCGTCACGGGCGCGGCCTTGACGGCGTGCGCCTTGTCATCGGTCGCCAGCGCATAGCCGCGCTCGGCCTTGCTGATGTTCTCGATGCGCACGGGCGTCGCCTCGTGCACCCGCTGCGCCAGTTCGTACAGGCAGGCCGGATCGCCATCCTTCACTTCCAGCTCCAGCTCGCGCACGGCTGTCTTGCGCTCGCCGTGCTGCAGTTCGCCCACGTCCAGCGCGCACTCGACATGCGTGCCGTCCGGCAGGGCCAGCATCCACGTCGTGCGCTTCGTGCGGTTGACGAAGACCGGCTCGGGTGCAAGCTGCCGGCCGTCCAGGCTGTGCGCGAGGCCGGGCAACGCTTCGCGCAGCTGGCGGTCGAACAGGTCGTGGTCGGGCACCTCGGACGGAATCTCGGCTTCCAGCTCGGTTCTCCGGTGCAGGCCGGCCACGGCGCTGCCGCCGCCCTTCAGGGTCTGCACGTGACGCTCCCCGGCGCTGCGCACGCGCAGGGCGAAGCCATGCTTCCACAAGTCGAAGCCGCCGGTGTCGAAATAGCGGTCGACGTGTTCCTGGTCGCGCGGCTTCGACACGGCGTGCTCGCGCAGCACGGCCGATTTTTTCAGCCGCGCGGCACTGGTCGCATCCACGGCCAGTTTGATTTCACATTCCATCGGATTCTCCTGTCATCCATCCTCTTACTGTAGCGCATCGCCTTCAAGGCCGACACACGAATCGGCGCTCACGTACCCGCGTTGGATCAACCCTGCACGCAAGCGCGCGTGATGCAGAACAGCCCGGCGCCGGCCACGTACCGCTACCGTACGGAAGCTGTCCGGGCATTCATGCAGGCTGCATTTCCAAGGAGACAGATATGGCACGGTTCGGTGTCGAGGCGATCCGCTATTTCAGCCACGCGCGCGCTGCGCCACAAGACCGGACGGCAGGCGTATGTGCTGGCCGTGCGCGCGACGGAGCGGGCCTATCTCGACCTGCCCGTGTACGGCAGCGGGATCGTGGCCGGACACGGGCGCACGGAGATCGCGCGCTGCGAGATACGTTGACGGGTGTGCTCAGGCAGCCGGCCGTGGGTGCAGGTCCAGCCTGCGGCCGGCCTTGACGATCTGGCTGGGCACCTCGTGGCCGACGAGGTCCTGCAGGCGGACCGCGGCCTGCAGCAGCCGGGCCAGGTCGACGCCGGTGTCGTAGCCCATCAGTTCGAGCGCGTGCACGACCTCCTCCGTGCACACGTTGCCGGTGGCACCGGGCGCATATGGGCAGCCGCCGATGCCGCCGAGGGAGGCGTCGAAGCGGTCGGCGCCGGCATCGATCGCGGCCAGCACGTTCGCCAGGCCCATGCCGCGCGTGTTGTGGAAGTGCAGCGTGAGTTCGATGCCGGGCCAGCGCGCGCATACGGCTTCCGTCAGCGCGTGCACCTGGGTCGGATAGGCCATGCCGGTGGTGTCGCACAGCGTGATGCCGTGCGCGCCGAGTTCGCCGATGAAGCGGGCGCACCAGTCCAGCACGTCCTGCTGCGGCACGTCGCCTTCCATCGGGCAGCCGAAGCTGCACGACAGCGACACGTTGACGGCGACGCCGTGGCGCCGCGCCAGTGCCGCGACGTCGGCCAGTCCGGCGAAGGATTGTTCTCGCGTCATGCGCAGGTTGGACAGGTTGTGGCTTTCGCTGGCCGACATGACGAGGTTCATCTCACCCACGCCCGCCGCGACGGCACGCTCGGCCCCGCGCACGTTCGGCACGAGGGCGCTGTACACGACGCCCGGTGCGCGCGCGATGCCGGCGAACACGTCGCCCGCATCCGCCAGCACGGGCACGGCCTTCGGCGACACGAAGGAGCTGACTTCGAGCTTGGCGAGTCCCGCGCCCGACAGCAGGTCGGCCAGGGCGATCTTGTCGGATGTCGGCACGAAGCGGCACTCGGCCTGCAGGCCGTCGCGCAGCCCGACTTCCTGGATGTGGATGCGACGGCTGGCCCCGGTCCAGGCGCTCATGCCACCACCTTGCGCGCGCGCAGCGCCGCGATCTGGTCTTCGGTGAGGCCGATCTCGCGCAACACGGCATCCGTGTCCTCGCCCAGCCGCGGCGCGGCCGAGCGCACGCTGCCCGGCGTGCCCATCAGCTTCGGCACGATGCCCGGCACCTCGACCTCGTAGCCTTCTCTCGTCTGCTGCGTCAGGATCATGTCGCGGGCCCGGTAGTGCGGGTCTTCCGCGATGTCCTTCGCCGTGTAGACCTTGCCGGCCGGGACTTTCGCCGCGCCCAGCACATCCAGGACGTCCGTCACGGTCCGCTCCGCCGTCCACGCACCGATGGCCGCATCGATCTCGTCCACGCGCGCGACGCGGCCCGCATTGTTCGCGAGATCAGGCGCGTCGCCCAGGTCGGGCCGGCCGATCGCCTGCATCAGGCGTTTAAAAATGCTGTCGCCGTTGCCCGCGACGAGCACGTAGCCGTCGACGCAGCGGTAGGCATTCGACGGGGCGATGCCCGGCAACGCGCTGCCGGCGGCCTCGCGCACGGCGCCGAATGCGCTGTATTCGGGGATCAGGCTTTCCATCACGTTGAACACGGCTTCGTGCAGCGCGACGTCGATCACCTGTCCTTTGCCGCCGTTGACCTTGCGGTGGTACAGCGCGGTCAGCACGCCGATGGTGCCGTGCAGCGCGGCCAGCGTGTCGCCGATCGAGATGCCGCAGCGCACAGGCACACGGCCCGGCTCGCCGGTCAGGTGACGCAGGCCGCCCATCGCTTCGCCGATCGCGCCGAAGCCCGGCAGGTCGCGGTAGGGCCCCGTCTGGCCGTAGCCGGAAATGCGCAGCATGACGAGGCCCGGATTCAGTTCGGACAGGACGTCCCACCCCATGCCCCAGCTTTCCAGCGTGCCGGGACGGAAGTTCTCGACGAGCACGTCGGCCTCGGCAATCAGCTTGCGCGCGACGTCCTGCCCTTCTTCGCTTCTCAGGTCGAGGGCGAGCGAGCGCTTGTTGCGCGACTGGACCTGCCACCAGATGGAGGTGCCGTCCTTCATCATGCGCCAGTTGCGCAGCGGGTCGCCCGTGCCCGGCGCCTCGATCTTGATCACGTCGGCGCCGAAATCGCCCAGCGTCTTGCCGGCGAACGGGCCGGCGATCAATTGTCCCATCTCGATCACGCGCACGCCCTGCAGGGCGTTGGCGGACATCGTGCCTGAAGCCGTCATGCTCATCTTGTCCTCGTCAGTTTGCAGATTGTTCGCGCTGGCGCAGCCGTTCGGGCAGGCCGAACGCCAGCACACCGGCGCAGGCCACGCCCAGCGCCGCGATCACGTACAGGGCGGGCGTCGTGCTGCCGGTGACGTCCTTGATGCGTCCGACCATCACCGGGCTGACGATGCCGCCCAGCTGTCCCAGCGTATTGATCAGCGCGATACCGCCCGCCGCGCCGGCACCCGTCACCAGTTTCGGCGGCAGTGCCCAGAACGCGGGGATCGACGCTACCACACCCGCGCCCATCACGGCCAGTGCCGCGACCAGCAGGCCGGGCTGGTGGTCGAACAGGCCGGCGCCGCAAAAGCCCACCGCGCCCAGCAGCACGAGGCCGATCACGAACTTCGTGCGCTCGCCGCTGGCATCCGACAGCCGGCCCACGGCTACCATTGCGATCGCACCGCACAGGTAGGGCACCGCCGTGAGCAGGCCGATAGTCGTCGGGCTCGTGGTGCCGGCGCTGCGGATCATGTGCGGCGCCCAGAAGTTCAGGCCATAGGAGCTCACCTGGATCAGGAAGTAGACGAGGCCCAGCGTGAAAAATCCCGGCGTCTTGAGGGCGCCCAGCAGCGAGTGGCTGCCGATTCTCCGGTTCTGTTCGGCGATGCGCGCGGCCAGCAGCGCGCGTTCGTCGGGCGCGAGCCAGGACGCATCCTCGACGCGGTCCTTCAGCACGAGGAACACGATGGCGCCCAGCAGCACGCACGGCAGGCCGCCCACGAGGAACAGCCAGTGCCAGCCGGACATGCCCAGCACGCCGTCCAGGTGGGCCAGCACGAGGCCGGCGGCCGGCGCACCGACGAGGCCCGAGAATGCCGAAGCGAGGAACAGCATCGACGTGATGCGGCCGCGGTAGGCGGTCGGGAACCACAGCGTGAGGAAGTACAGCACGCCGGGCGCGAAGCCGGCCTCCATTGCGCCGATCAGGAAGCGCAGCACGTAGAACTGCCATTCGGTCTGCACCAGCGCCATCAGCGCGGTGGCGATGCCCCACGAGACCATGATGCGCGCGATCCAGCGCCGCGCGCCGACCTTGTACAGCATCATGTTGCTGGGGACTTCGAACAGGACGTAGCCGACCGAGAACAGGCCGGCACCGAGGCCGTACGCCGTGTCGGACAGCGACAGGCTGCTCTGCAGCGCGAACTTGGCGAAGCTGATGTTGATGCGGTCGAAAAAGGCGAACAGGTAGCAGACCATGATGAGGGGCATGATGCGCCATGCCACCTTCGCCACGATCCGCGCCATGTCCGGCACGGCGGCGTCGGACGCGCCGGCCGGGGCGGAAAGAATCTTGCTCATTGTTGTCTCCGGATGGATAGTCGTCGAATGAAGCACGCTCTTGGTGGCGTGATGATGCGATTCTGGCAGCACGCCTCCGGACGCGGAATGACCAAGGTGTGAACCCCGCTTTCGCGTTTCGCGAAAGCTCGCCAGGTGTCAGGCCCCGGCGCCCAGATGGTCCACCAGCAGGCGTGCGTGGCGCGGCAGGGTTTCCAGGTCGCGCACGCCGATCAGGAGCTGGCGCCGGGCCCACGCATCCGTCAGCGGGATCTGGCGCAGGTTCAGCGAGCGCACGAGCGCGCGCACGGCGTCGGCGGGCAGCACCGCGACGCCCAGGC
>NZ_JBKYMO010000320.1:0-6763 GCF_047302915.1 Massilia sp. CT11-108
GCAGCCGGCGCCGGCCCAGGCGCAACCGCAGCCGCAGCCGCAGACGGAAGTCTCGGCCGGCGAATCGAACCGCACGCGCGACCTGCGCAGCCGCGACACCGGCCGCGAACGGGAGAGCCGCTGATGAGCCGCCTGTTAGCCAGCCTGATCGGCGCCGCCATCGCGGTGGCGCTCGTGTCGTCGTCCGTGTTCGTCGTCGACCAGCACCGTTACGCCGTCGTGTACGCGCTCGGCGAACTGCGCGAGGTCATCCAGGAACCGGGCCTGAACATCAAGGCGCCGCCGCCGTTCCAGAACGTCGTCTTCCTCGATAAACGCCTGCAGACGCTCGACACGCCCGACGGCGAGCGCTTCCTGACGGCGGAAAAGAAGGACCTGCTCGTCGATGCGTTCGTGAAATGGCGCATCGTGAATCCGCGCCAGTACGTGATCGCCATCGGCAGCAACGCCGACCGCGGCGGCGAGCGCCTGAACCAGCTCGTGCGCAATGCGCTCACGGCCGAGATCGGCAAACGCAACCTGGCCGACGTGCTGACGGGCGGCAAGCGCACGGACGTGGCGAATGCCGTGCGCGCCGACCTGGCCCCGGAAGCGAAAGACCTCGGCGTGGAAGTCGTCGACGTGCACCTGAAGCGTATCGACTTCATCGACCAGGTCAACAATGCCGTGTACGAACGCATGAAGGCCGACCGCGTGCGCGTGGCGAACGAACTGCGCGCGACGGGCGTGGCCGAGGCGGAGACGATCCGTGCCGACGCCGAGCGCCAGC
The DNA here is from genome assembly GCF_047302915.1 of Massilia sp. CT11-108. Classification (NCBI taxonomy): domain Bacteria; kingdom Pseudomonadati; phylum Pseudomonadota; class Betaproteobacteria; order Burkholderiales; family Oxalobacteraceae; genus Massilia; species Massilia sp. CT11-108. The sequence continues at coordinate 770 of NZ_JBKYMO010000320.1, forward strand.
GCAGCGTGATCCTCGCCGACGCCCAGCGCGACGCCGAGACGATCAAGGGAGAAGGCGATGCGCAGGCGTCGCAGATCTATGCCCAGTCGTTCGGCAAGAATCCGGAGTTCTACCGGTTCTACCGCTCGATGGAAGCGTACAAGGCCACGTTCAAGGGCCGCAACGACGTGATCGTGATCGACTCGAACTCCGAGTTCTTCAAGTATTTCAAGGGTCCGGGCGCGGGTAAGTGAGCGCGCAACAAGCGCGAACGTGCGGCGTCCATCGTGGAGTATCGGCAACGTTGGCATTCGTTTCATCGCCAACCGCCCCGCGTTTTCGGTTAAAATCGTCGATTCGGCGGAATGAACGCGTGCAAAGCCGCGTTCATGCTGCCCGAATGTTGTCCGACTTTTAATAACCCGACCCGCTTTGCCCATGCCCACCTGGCTCCTGCCCGAGAATATCGCCGACGTCCTGCCGTCCGAAGCGCGCAAGATCGAAGAGCTGCGCCGTCTGATGCTCGACACCTTCCGTACCTACGGCTACGAACTCGTGATGCCGCCGCTGCTAGAATACGTCGATTCGCTGCTGGCCGGCGCCGGACAGGATACCGATCTCCGCACCTTCAAGCTCGTCGATTCGATGAGCGGCCGCCTGCTCGGCCTGCGCGCCGACATGACGACGCAGGTCGCCCGCATCGACGCGCACCTGTTGAACCGCGACACCGTCACCCGCCTGTGCTATGCCGGCAGCGTGCTGCACACGCAGCCGTCCGGCCTGCACGCGACCCGCGAGCCGCTGCAGATCGGCGCGGAGATCTATGGCCACGCCGGCCTCGAAGCGGACGCGGAGATCCAGGAACTGGCGCTGGCGTCGCTCGCGCTGGCCGGCTTCGAACAGCCGCGCCTGGACCTGTCGCACGTCGGCGTGCTGCGCGCGATCCTCGCCGAGGATGCCGCCGCCAAGCGCGACGAGCAGCTGCTGTACTCGCTGCTGCGCTCGAAGGACGTCCCGGGCCTGCAAGAGGCAACGGTAAGCTACAACGAACAAACCCGCGCCGCGCTGCTGGCGCTGCCGAACCTGTACGGCGACATCGACGTGCTGGCGCGCGCAAAAGACGTGCTGCCGGCGCTGCCGGGGATCGCCCGCGCGCTGGCGGAACTCGCCGCGCTGGCCGGTTCCGCGCTGGGCCGCGCCCAGATCGCGATCGACCTCGCCGACCTGCGCGGCTACCAGTACGAAAGCGGCGCCATGTTCGCGCTGTACGTGCCGGGCCTGCCGAACGCGGTGGCCAGGGGCGGACGCTACGACCACGTGGGCGAAGCCTTCGGCCGCGCGCGTCCGGCCACGGGCTTCTCGCTCGACCTGCGCGAACTGGCCCGGCTGCTGCCGACGGCCGAGCGCAAGCACTCCATTCGTGCCCCCTGGGGCAACGCGCCCGAGCTGCGCGAAAAAATCGCTGAACTGCGCAAAGCGGGCGAAGTGGTGATCCAGTCCATGCCGGGTCACGACAATGTACAGGACGAGTTCGAGTGCGACCGTGTGCTCGTCCTCGAACAAGGAAATTGGATTCTCAAAAACTTAGGTTAATGATGTCAAATACTGCTAAGAACGTCGTTGTCATCGGCACCCAGTGGGGCGATGAAGGCAAGGGTAAGATCGTCGACTGGCTGACCGACCATGCCGCCGGCGTGGTGCGTTTCCAGGGCGGCCACAACGCCGGCCACACGCTGGTGATCAAGGGCCAGAAGACCGCGCTGCAACTGATCCCGTCGGGCATCATGCGCGAAGGCGTGGCCTGCTACATCGGCAACGGCGTCGTCGTCTCCGTACCGGACGTGATGCGCGAGATCGACAAGCTGGAAGCGGCCGGCGTGGAAGTCGCGTCGCGCCTGAAGATCTCGGAAGCCTGCCCGGTCATCCTGCCTTACCACGTCGCCATCGACGTCGCCCGCGAAGCGAAGCGCGGCGTCAACAAGATCGGCACGACGGGCAAGGGCATCGGCCCGGCCTACGAAGACAAGGTCGCGCGCCGCGCGATCCGCATCGCCGACCTGCTGAACGAAACCCGTTTTGCCGAGAAGCTGCGCGAGAACCTGGAATACCATAACTTCGTGCTGACCGGCTTCCTGGGCGGCCAGGCGCTGGACTTCCAGAAGGTGTACGACGATGCGATGGCCCTCGTGCCGCGCCTGCGTCCGATGGTCGGCGACGTGTCGTCCGCGCTGTATGCGACGCACAACGCCGGCGGCCACCTGCTGTTCGAAGGCGCGCAAGGCTCGCTGCTGGACGTCGACCACGGCACGTACCCGTTCGTCACCTCGTCGAACTGCGTGGCCGGCAACGCCGCCGCCGGTTCGGGCGTCGGTCCGGGCATGCTGCACTACATCATGGGCATCACCAAGGCCTACACGACCCGCGTGGGTTCGGGCCCGTTCCCGTCGGAACTGCCGACGGACGCCGGCGTGGGCGAACACCTGTCGCGCATCGGCCACGAGTTCGGCACCGTGACGGGCCGCGCCCGCCGCTGCGGCTGGTTCGACGCCGCGCTGCTGCGCCGCTCCGTGCAGATCAACGGCGTGTCGGGCATGTGCCTGACCAAGCTGGACGTGCTGGACGGCCTGGACACGCTGAAGCTGTGCACCGGCTACAAGATCGACGGCCGCGACGTCGACATCTTCCCGGTCGGCGCGGAAGAAGCCGCGGCCTGCGTGCCGGTGTACGAAGAGATGCCGGGCTGGACGGGCACCACCGTCGGCGCCAAGTCGATGGACGAACTGCCGGCCAATGCGCGTGCGTACATCAAGCGCATCGAAGAACTGGTCGGCGTCCCGGTGGACATGGTGTCGACCGGTCCGGATCGCGAAGAAACCATCGTGCTGCGCCACCCGTTCGCAGCCTGATATCGAAACATCGTCCCCGCCGCGCCACCCGTGGGGTGGGGACATCAGTCACAAGCAGAAGTTAGCCATAAGCAAAAACTAGGATAATCCAAATGACGACGCCTTCCTCGACCGACAAGGACCTGTGGGTCTCCTGGGATGAATACAACCGCCTGATCGAGCGCCTGGCGCTCAAGGTGTACGAATCGAACTGGAAGTTCGACATGGTGCTGTGCCTCGCGCGCGGCGGCGTGCGCCCGGGCGACGCGATCTCGCGCATTTTCGACGTGCCGCTGGCGATCCTGTCGACCAGTTCGTACCGCGAAGAAGCGGGCACGAAGCAGGGCGACCTGGACATCGCCAAGTACATGACGATGACCAAGGGCCCGCTGGCCGGCCGCATCCTGCTGGTCGACGACCTGGCCGATTCGGGCGTCACCCTGATGCGCGTGCGCGAGCACCTGCAGGAGAACTACCAGGACGTCACGGAAGTGCGTTCGGCCGTCATCTGGGTCAAGGGCACGTCGTCGATCAAGCCGGATTACCACCTGGTCGACCTGCCGCACAATCCGTGGATCCACCAGCCGTTCGAAGACTACGATGGCCTGCGTCCGCACCAGCTGTCGTCGTGGCTGAAGAAGTTCGAACAGAACTGATTCGGGCAGATGCGAAACGAGAAGGGCGACACCGCGGTGCCGCCCTTTTTCATTTGATCGGTTAAGATCACACCTGCCATAACAATAACAACGTCCCATGACCCAGAGCTTCTTCCAGACCTTCATCCTGCTGCTGCTGGTCACCGACCCCTTCGGCAACGTCCCCCTGTTCGTGACGGCGCTGAAGGACGTGGCCCCGGCCCGCCGCCCGCGCATCGTCGTGCGCGAATGCGCCATCGCCTTTCTCCTGCTGCTGCTGTTCATGTTCTTCGGCCGCCACTTCCTCGCGGCGCTGCAGCTGACCGACATCTCGCTGCGCATCGGCGGCAGCGTCATCCTGCTGATCATCGCGATCCGCATGATCTTCCCGCATCCGGACGGCGTGCTCGGCCGCAGCGAAGGCGGCGAGCCGTTCATCGTGCCGCTCGCGATTCCCGCGCTGGCCGGGCCGTCCGCGCTGGCCACCGTGCTGCTGTTCACGTCGCAGTCGGTGGAGGAGGTGATGGTACACGTGGCCGCGCTGGCGGCCGTCGCCATCATCTGGCTCGCCGTCTTCCTCGGCGCCGAGCGCCTGCAGAAGGTGCTGGGCACCCAGGTCATGACGGCGTTCGAGCGCCTGATGGGCCTGATCCTGACCGCGATGTCGATCGAGATGCTGCTGGGCGGCGTGCGCGCCTTCGTCAAGACTTTATAACCTCAAGGATTCAACATGACCCCGATGATCCGCGCCGGTTTCCTCGGCCTCGCACTCGCGCTGTCCCTCGCCGCCTGCAAGCGCCGGGAAGAGGCGCCGGCCGCCCCGGTGAAGGCCGACACCTCCGCCATCGGCTTCCAGAAGATCGACACGACCGCCGGCACGGGCGCCGAAGCCAGGGCCGGCTCCCACGTCACCGTCAACTACACGGGCTGGCTGTACCTGCCGGACGCGCCCGACCACCACGGCGAGAAATTCGACAGCTCCATCGGCCGCAAGCCGTTCACGTTCCGCCTCGGCAGCGGCATGGTGATCCCGGGCTGGGACCAGGGCGTCGACGGCATGAAGGTGGGCGGCAAGCGCACGCTCGTCATTCCCGCCGCGCTGGGCTATGGCGCGGAAGGCGCGGGCCCGATCCCGCCGAACGCCAACCTGATCTTCGACGTCGAACTGCTCGACGTGCAATAAGCCGCAGCGCATGCACGCCTGGATGCACCACCCGCGGGGCGAGCTGGCCGAGGCCCTGCACGGCATCGGCTTCTATTCGACCGTGGACGAGCCGTGGCCGCCGGCGCGCTCGCTCGCGGACCTGGCCGCGGAACTGGGCTATGCCGACCAGGCCCACATGGCGCGCGAACTGCGCGAGCTGGCCTTCTTGCCGCCGTCGCGGCTGGAAGCGCATATCGAGACCGATCCCGAATACTGGCCCTATCGGCTGTGATGTCGGGTTTATACAAGCCGGGCTGACGTCCGCCGGCGACAATCGTGCCTTTCCGAACGAGGCACGACCATGAAGATCACCTTTCTCACCTACGGCACCGAAGGCGATACCCGGCCGCTGCTGGCGCTGGCGCGCGAAGTCGTCGACCGCGGCCACGCGACGCACCTGCTGGCCGACGTCGCGGGCGCCCCGCGCGCGCAGACCCTCGGCATTCCGTTCACCGCACTGGCCGGCGACATGCGCGGCGCGTTCCAGCCGGGCGGCGCATTCGGCGCGCTGCTGAAGGATGGCGCCAGCATGTCCCGCCTGATGCGCGCCTGCGCGACGCTCGCGCGCGACAACACGCTGCCGTGGATGGAAGCGGCGTGTACGGCCGCGCGCGGCAGCGACCTGATCGTGTATTCGGGACTTGCCGGCTTCGTCGGCCTCGCGGTGGCGGAGGGGCTCGGCATCCCGTGCATCGGCGCCGCGATGTGGCCGATGACGCCCACGGGCGAATTCGCGCCGCCGTTCCTGAACATGCACCGCCTGCCGGGCTGGGCCAATATGCTGGCCCACCGCGCGTTCGAACGGATGGCGTGGTCGATGTTCGGCCCGGAACTGAACCGTGCCCGCGCGCGGGTGTTCGGCGCCCCGCCGCGCCAGCAACCCTGGCGCGACATGCCGCTGCTCGTCGGCTGCTCCCCCACGTTGCTGGCGCGCCCGGCCGACTGGCCGCCGAACGTCGCGGTCACGGGCGTCTGGCAGTTGCCGGCGGGGGAGGGCTTTACACCGCCGCGCGCGTTACTGGACTTCCTGGCGGCCGGGCCTGCGCCCGTCTACATCGGCTTCGGCAGCATGGCGGGCATCGCCCAGGGCACGCTGGTCGATGCGATCGCGGCAGTGGCCAGCGGGCGGCGCGTGCTGTTCCATCCGGGCTGGAGCGGCATCGATTCATCCCGCCTGCCGCCCGACGTGTTCGTGCTGGACGACACGCCGCACGACTGGCTGTTCCCGCGCACGGCGCTCGTCGTGCATCACGGCGGCGCGGGCACGAGCCACGCCGCGGCGCGTGCGGGC
>NZ_JBKYMO010000321.1:0-6752 GCF_047302915.1 Massilia sp. CT11-108
TGCCGCGTTCGATGTACGTGTCGAAGATGCCGTCGATGATGGTCCAGTCGTAGACCGGCTTGCCGTCCTTGTCTTCGCTGTACATATTCGTCGAGCCCCACTTGAGCGCATAGCTGCCGTCGCCCGACGTCATGAGGTTGTGCGTGCGGACGTGGACCGGGACCGGGCTCAGGGCGGCGATGTCGCTCAGCAGTTTTTTGCCGTTGGGCGCCGTCGTGTAATTCGGTTCGTCGTAGCCGAACCAGGCCCAGATCGGCGTCAAGGGGCCCTTGACCTGCGTGGCGTCGATGGCCAGCCTGACCGTCTGTGGCGTGGAAGGTTCGGCGGCGTGCAGCGGCGCGCAGGCCGCAAGGAGGAGGGCAACGAGATGTCTCTTCATGTCGACGATCACCAGAGATGGTGCACGTGGGGTGCGATCCGCTCGCGGTACAGCGCGCGCAGCTGTTCCATCGCCGCAGGCGGAATGGCGTCCAGCGCGCTGGCCTGGCTGTTCGCGATCGCCTGCGCGGCATTCCTGGCGCCCGGGATCACCGTGCTGACGCTTTGCTCCATCAGGATCCAGCGCAGCGCGAATTGCGCCATCGTCGCGCCGCCCGGCACCAGTCCGCGGATCCGTTCGACGGCCTCGAGCGCGAGGTCGTACGGGACGCCGGCAAACGTCTCGCCCTTGTCGAACGATTCCCCCTCGCGGTTGAACGCGCGGTGATCGTCCGCGGCGAACGTCGTGCTGGCGCTCATCTTCCCGGTCAGCAGGCCCGACGCGAGCGGGACGCGCACGATCACGCCGACGTCGCGTCGCGCCGCTTCCGCGAAGAACAGCGTGGCTGGACGCTGGCGGAAGATGTTGTAGACGATCTGCACGGTGGCGACATTCGGGTATTCGATGGACTTCAGGCCCTCTTCGACCTTCTCGACGGAGACGCCGTAGTGGCGGATCTTGCCGGCCGCGACCAGGTCGTCCATGGCGCCGAAGACGTCCGGCCGATAAAAGACCGGCGTCGGCGGGCAATGCAGCTGCACGAGGTCCAGGCAGTCGACGCGCAGGTTGCGCAGCGACCGCTCGACGAATGCCGTCAGGTTGGCCTTCGTATAGCCTTCCGCCACGTGGGGCGACAGGCGGCGCCCGGCCTTGGTGGCCACGAACGGCCGCTCGCCGCCGCGTTCCGCGAGCACGTCCGCGATGAGCCGTTCGGAACGGCCGTCGCCATACACGTCGGCGGTATCGATGAACGTGACGCCATTGTCGAGGGCCGCATGCAGCGCGCCCTTGGCGTCCTCCACGCTGACATCGCCCCAGGAGCCGCCGATCGCCCAGGCGCCGAAGCCGATGTCCGAGACGGCCGCACCGGTACGGCCCAGTTTTCTTTGTTGCATCTTTTTTCCTTCTTAAACCATCAGTTGTCCGCCATTGACTTCGATGACCTGGCCAGTGAGATAGCCGGACAGTTCTTTCGAAGCGAGAAACAGGTATGCGCCCACGCACTCTTCCGAAGTGCCGGCGCGCCCCATCGGGATCGTGCCGACCTGGGCCGACAGCAGGTCGGCGGGCGTGTAGCGGTCATGGAAGGCCGTCTGGATCACCCCGGGCGCGACGGCGTTGACGCGGATACCGTCGGCCACGAACTCCTTCGCATGCCCGCGCGTGAGATCGCCGTGGACGACCACGGCACGGTCCGGTGCGCCGGCGGCGACGCGCTCGGCGCCGGCGCGGTTGGTGCCGTAGTGGATCGCCACACGGGCGCCCTGCCCGAGGAACCCGAGCGCAACCGCTGCGCCGATGCCGGCCGAGGCCCCCGTGACGAGGATGCGCTTGCCGGCAAGGTCCGGGATGTTGAGTTCGCTGCGAGATGACATGGGCATGGGGACGGTCGCGAGTTGTCGAGCCATCTTTATACCGCCCAGCCTTGCCGCAGTGCTATCATTCAAAGATGAGCCGCATTCATCGCGGCGATGATTCTCTCTCAACCATGTCCCTGATCGATCGCGTCGATTTCGCCGACCTGCGCCTGTTTCTCGCCATCGTGCGCACGCGCAGCTTCAAGGCGGCCGCGATCCAGCTGGGCCTGTCGCCATCGGCGGCCAGCCACGCCATGCGCCGGCTGGAAGCGCGCCTCGCCGTGAAGCTGCTGAACCGTTCCGCGCGTTCCGTCACCCCGACCGATATCGGCCTCGAACTTGCAAAGCGCCTGGAGGACGGCTTCGACGCGATCGGTGCGGCGCTCGGGCTCATCGACTCGGCCACGCCCGCGCATGGCGAACTGCGGATCAACGTGTTCGCGGACGCGGCCCATCTGTTGATCGAACCGGCGATCGTGGCGTTCGCCCGTGTCTATCCCGACGTACGGCTGACCGTCGTCGTGGAAGACCGGCCCATCGATATCGTCGAGGAAGGCTACGATGCCGGTGTCCGCTATGGGGATTACGTTCCGGAAGACATGGTCGCCGTACCCCTGAGCGGCCCCCAGCGCTGGGTGGTGGCGGCGGCCCCGGCGTATCTGGCCACATACGGCGAGCCGGCGCATCCCGACGACCTGGCGCGGCACCGGTGCCTGCAACTGCTGCTCGGTGACAATTCGGCCTACAAGTGGGAATTCGACATCGACGGCGAACGGCGCCGGATCCGTGTGCCGGGACCGGTCACGATCAACGATACGGCCACGACGATCGCCGTGGCGAAATCCGGCGCGGGCCTGGCCTATCTTCTCGAATCCAGGATCGCGGGCGAACTGGCCGAGGGCAGCCTGCGTATCGTGCTGGATGCGTTCGCCGCGCGCGGCGAGCCTTTCCACATGTACTACAGCAGCCGGCGCCACAGTCATCCGGCGCTGCGCGCCCTGATCAACATCATCCGTGCCCGGCAGTCCCTGCCGCCCGTCGGCTGAAAGCCTGCTGCCGCGCCTTGGGTGTATATTGCCGGGCGATCAGACAACTTTTTGGATCCCCGATGTCCCCGGCTTTACTTTTCTGCATCCTCATCGCGTATTTCGCCCTGCTGCTCGGCGTCGCCTGGGCCACGGGGCGGGGTGCCAACAACGACAGCTTTTTCATCGGTAACAAGAGCAGCAACTGGATGCTCGTCGCGTTCGGCATGGTCGGCACCACGCTGTCCGGCGCCACCTTCATCAGCGTGCCGGGCGCCGTCGGGGCCGACGGCTTCGGCTATGCGCAAATCCTCATCGGCTACGTGATCGGCTACATCGCCGTCGTCTACCTGCTGCTGCCCCTGTACTACCGCCTCCGCTTGACCTCGATCTACCACTACCTCGACGTGCGCCTCGGCCGGCGCGCCTACCAGAGCGGCGCCGGGTTCTTCATCCTGTCGCGCCTGTTCGGCGCCACGGCGCGGCTGTACCTCGTCGTCGCGGTCCTGCAGACCATCATCCTCGACAGCCTCGGCATCCCGTTCTGGCTCACGACCTTCGTCATCCTCGGCATGATCCTGCTGTACACGGTCCAGGGCGGCGTGAAGACCATCGTCTGGACCGATACGCTGCAGACCACGTGCATGCTGGCTGGCCTGTTCGCCTGCGTCGCGTTCATGCTGGGCCAGCTCGACCTGACGATCCCCGAGGCGCTGCGGCAGATGCAGGACAGGGGCCTCGCGCGCGTGTTCACGCACGACCCGGACAGCCCCGGCTACTGGCTCAAGCAGATCGTGGCCGGCGTCTTCATCGTGCTGACGATGACGGGCATGGACCAGGAAATGATGCAGAAGACGATCTCCGTGAAGACCTTGCGGGATTCGCAGAAGAACCTGCTGAGCCTGACCGCCGTGCTGGTCGTCGTGCTGTGCGCCTTCCTGTTCCTCGGCGGCCTGCTGTACCTGTACGCGCCCATCGCCGGCGTCACCGCGACGGGCGACCGGATCTTCCCGGCGGTCGTCATGGGCCACCTGCCCGCCGCGGTGCAGATCATCTTCCTGATCGCGCTGATCTCGGCGCTGTTCCCCAGTGCCGACGGCGCCATCACGGCGCTGACGTCCACGTTCTGCATCGACATCCTCGGCATCAAGCGCCGCACCGACCTGACGGAACACCAGCGCATGCGCCTGCGCCGCCACGTGCACCTCGCGTTCGCCGCGCTGTTCCTGGCCATGGTGCTCGTGTTCAAATGGGTGGACAATCCCAGCATGATCGTCGTCATCCTGAAACTGGCCAGCTATACATACGGACCCTTGCTCGGTCTGTTCGCCTTCGGCATGATGACGACGCGGACGCTGCACGACCGCCTCGTGCCCGTGGTGACCATCGGCGCGCCGATCCTGTGCGCGCTGCTGGAGTATTACCAGCATGCGCTGCTGGGCAGTTACCGCCTCGGCCTCGAACTGCTGATCGTGAACGGCGCCATCGTGTTCGCCGGGCTGTTCGCGATCTCGCGCCGCGCCGAGCCGTCCGCACTGACCGAACCGAATCTCAACTAGCCGGAGCACTAATGTCATTCAAGCCTTTCTCCTCCCTGGGTCGCGGCGTCAAGGCGCTGTGGCGCGGCCTCGACGCCACCCGCCGCTTCGTGCTGAACCTCATCTTCCTGGTCATCCTGATCGCCTTCGTCTGGGCTATGTTCGGCGGCGGCCTCAAGCCGCTGGCGCCCAAGACGGCGCTCGTGCTCGACCTGAAGGGCGAACTGGTCGAGGCGCGCGCCGGCAGCGTGCGCGATTCCGTCGTCGCCGGCCTGTCGGGCAACGGCCGCCGCCTCGTGCGCCTGCCGGACGTGCTGAAGGCGCTGGACGGCGCCGCGAAGGACAGCAACGTGAACGAGGTGCTGGTGCTGCTGGACGAGCTGGATGGCGGCGGCCTCGCGTCCGTGCGCGAGATCGGCGCCGGCATCGAGCGCGTGAAGGCGGCCGGCAAGCGCGTGGTCGTCTGGGGCGGCAACTTCGACCAGAAGCGCTACCTGATCGCCGCGCATGCCAGCGAGATCTACCTGCATCCGATGGGCATGGTGCTGATCGAAGGTTTCGGCCGCCACCGCAATTACTACCGCGACGCGCTGGACAAGGTCGGCGTCACCGTCAACCTGATGAAGGTCGGCACGTATAAAAGCTTCGCGGAGCCGTTCATCGGCAACGGCCCGTCGCCGGCCGCGCAGGAGGCGGACGCGTTCCTGTACAACGGCCTGTGGACCGCGTACACGGACGAAGTCGAGAAGGCGCGCAAGCTGCCGGCGGGGTCGATCGCGAAAGGCATCGACGAGCTGCCGCAGCGCCTGCAGGCGGCCAACGGCAACGCGGCCAGGGTGGCGCTGGACTGGAAGCTGATCGACGGCGTCAAGACCCGCGACGAAGTGCGCGACATGTTCATCAAGCGCGGTGCGTACGACGACCGCATCAAGAGCTTCCGCCAGGTGAGCTTCGGCGACTACGTGGCGCGCCATCCGGAGAAGCCCTTCGGCGACGCGGTCGCCGTCGTCGTCGCGGCCGGCGACATCACGGAAGGCACGGGCGGCCCCGGCATGGTCGGCGGCATCTCGACGGCGAACCTGATCCGCAGCGTGCGCGAGGATTCGTCGGTGAAGGCCGTCGTCCTGCGCGTCAATTCGCCGGGCGGCAGCGCCTACGGTTCGGAACTGATCCGGCGCGAGCTGGAACTGACGCGCGCGGCCGGCAAGCCGGTCGTCGTGTCGATGGGCGACGTGGCCGCGTCGGGCGGCTACTGGATCTCGATGGCGGCCGATGAAGTCATCGCCGACCCGTCCACCGTCACCGGTTCGATCGGCGTGTTCGCCATCCTGCCGACCGCGGACAAGGTCGTCGACAAACTGGGCATCCACACGGCCGGCGTGACGACCACGTGGCTCGCGGACGCCTACAACCCGCTGCGCCCCCTCGATCCGCGCTTCGGCCAGCTGATCCAGTCCGCCATCAACCACGTGTACGACGAGTTCACGACCAAGGCCGCCCTTGCGCGCAAGACGACGCCGGCCAAGATCGACGAAGTGGGCCAGGGCCGCGTGTGGACGGGCACGCAGGCCAAGGAACGCGGCCTCGTCGACCGCCTGGGCAGCTACGGCGACGCGCTGCGCTCGGCCGCCAAGCGCGCGAAGCTGGGCGACGATTTCCGCGTCACCTATGCCGAGCAGCCGACCACGCTGGCCGAGCGCGTGCTGGAACGCATGGGCCTGTCGGACGCGCAGATCCTGAACGTGCAAGTGAAGCTGGGCCTGCTGCCGGTCGACCTCGGCGCGGCCGCGCTGGGCGGCAACGCGACGGCCGGCATCGCCAGGGACCTCGGCTGGCTGTCGGCCGTCGCCGACCGCAAGCAACCGTTCGCGGCTGTCACGCATTGCCTGTGCGGGGTGCCCTGAACCTTTCCGGAGCGTTAATCTTTGTAACAGCGTGTAGTCAGGCAACCATACGTTGCAACACGGGCGTGGGAATCCTCCCGCGCCCGTTTTGTTTGGATCTCCCCGCATGTAGGCTGCTTCTGTGTAAAGCCGTGTAAAGATGCAACTTCCTGTGCCCGGAGAGAGGATACGCTCACCGTACGTTACGAAACATAAGGCAATGCCAGGCCGTGCTACATTTCAAAGGAACATTTATTGTGCTTTTGAACACTCGGCCACCAGGGATCAGAATGGATTCGACCGTCACACCCGACAAGAATAAAACCCCGACCCAACCCAAGCGCTCGCGCCGCACCCGCATCATCGGGACCCTCATCGCCGTCGTCGCGATGGGCGGCCTGGGCTGGCTGGCCTGGCACCTCGTGCACCAGCAGCCGCAGGGCGCGCCCGGCGGCGCGGGCAGGCAGGGC
>NZ_JBKYMO010000322.1:0-6718 GCF_047302915.1 Massilia sp. CT11-108
CGGCGGGCAGGCGCACAGCACGCCGTCCGCCGGCTGGCCGGCGAGGGCGGCCACTTCGCGCAGGATGCCGAGCGTCATCGCGCCGACGGTGTGCATGGCCATCAATTCCGTATTGGCGCGCACGACTTCGGCAAGGCCCGTGCGGCTGTCTTCGAGCGCGCGGATCTGCTCGTAGGCGCGGATCGCGGCGGCCACGCTCGTGTAGAGCTTCGTGCGGGTGAGTTCCGACTTGGTGCGGTAATCGTTGATGTCGTAGCCGCGGATGGCGTCCATCTCGGGCGCATAGCCGGGCTGGCCCGTGCGCAGGATGATGCGCACGTCGTGGCGGCCGAGCGTGTCGCGCACGTGGCGCACGAGGTGCAGCCCCGCGTCGGCGTGTTCCATCACGACGTCGAGCAGGATCACGGCGATGTCGTGTTCGCGGGCCAGCACGTCCATCGCTTCGGCGGCGGAATACGCATGCAGGAATGCCAGCGGCCGGCCGTGCATCTCGAGCGCACCGAGCGCGAACGTCGTCGTCGAATGGACGTCGGCATCGTCGTCGACGATCAGCACGCGCCACGCGCCGCCGTCCTTCACAGGTGGGTCTGCCGGCGTCTCGTCTGCGAACACCAGGTCATCGTCCTGTGCGGCGCCCGGAGGCGTGTTCGGTGCGGGCATTGCTGCGTCTCCAGGTTAAGCTCGATAGTTGCGAACCAGTATATCTGCAATGCTATCAATTCAGGCAAAAAAGTTCCATGTGGAAACATTTTTATTGATGCAACTAGCCAATTCACCGGTCCTTTGTCCATGCTGGTAGAATCTTCCATTCCATTCGCACAACCCAACGAGATTCCATGTCCGGCAACACATTTGGCAAGCTGTTTTCCGTAACCACTTTCGGCGAATCGCACGGTCCCGCAATCGGCTGCGTGATCGACGGCTGTCCGCCGGGACTGACGTTGTCCGAAGCCGATATCCAGCCCGAGCTGGACCGTCGCAAGCCGGGCACGTCGCGCCACGTGACGCAGCGGCAGGAAGCGGACCAGGTGAAGATCCTGTCCGGGGTCTACGAAGGCGTGACGACGGGCACGCCGATCGCGCTGCTGATCGAGAACACGGACCAGCGCAGCAAGGACTACGGCAACATCGTCGAGATGTTCCGTCCCGGCCACGCGGACTATACCTACTGGCACAAGTACGGCGTGCGCGACCCGCGCGGCGGCGGCCGCTCGTCCGCGCGCCTGACCGCGCCCGTCGTCGGCGCCGGCGCCATCGCCAAGAAGTGGCTGCGCGAGAAGTACGGCACCGAGTTCATGGGCTGCATGAGCCAGCTGGGCGACATTCCCGTGCCGTTCGAGGATTTCAAGCACGTGCACGCCAACCCGTTCTTCGCCGCGACGTCCGACGCCGACCTGATCGCGCGCATGGAAGCGGCAATGGATGAACTGCGCCGCGCGGGCGATTCCATCGGCGCCCGCATCGACGTGGTGGCGAAGAACGTCCCGGTGGGTCTCGGCCAGCCGATCTACGACAAGCTCGACGCCGACATCGCCTACGCCATGATGGGCATCAATGCGGTGAAGGGCGTGGAGATCGGCGCCGGTTTCCACTCGGTCGCGCAGAAGGGTTCGGAACACGGCGACGAACTGACCCCGGAAGGCTTCGTGGGCAACAATGCCGGCGGTGTGCTGGGCGGGATCTCGACGGGCCAGGACATCGCCGTGTCCATCGCCATCAAGCCGACGTCGTCGATCCGCACGCCGCGCCGCTCGATCGACAAGCAGGGCAATCCGGTGACGGTCGAGACGTTCGGCCGCCACGACCCGTGCGTGGGCATCCGCGCGACGCCGATCGCGGAGGCGATGCTGGCGCTGGTGCTGATCGATCACGCCCTGATGAACCGCGCCCAGTGCGGTGACGTGCACGTGGATACGCCGCGCCTGCGTTAAATACCGAAGCAGTTGATACGTCGTTCCCGCGCAGGCGGGAACCCAGGTTCGTCGCGCTGCGGCGACGCTCGCAAGGTGGGTCCCTGCCTTCGCAGGGACGACGTTCAGGCCCGGCTCGCCACCGCTTCCACCGGCTGCCGCCGCTCCACGCTCGTCACGACGAGCGCGCGCAATTCGTTCAGCAGCGAAAACTCCGTCTGGCTCAGGTAGACGGACGGGAAGCGGTCGTCCCAGTCGCCGTAGATGAAGCCGACCGGCTCGCCGCGCGTGCACAGCGGGATGATGACGAAGCAGCGGGCCTCGGACAGCGTGCCTTTCCACCAGCCCGGCAGCTTGCTCGAGAATTTTGGATCGCGCGCGTTCTCGATGAAGATCACGCGGTCGCTGCCGAGGGAGGCAAAGAACACGTTCGGTTCGTACGTATCGTCGAACGACAGCTTGGGCACGAGTGTCTTGGCGTTGTCGCCCAGGCCGATCTTGGCCGTGTAGCGGCCGTCGCGGCGGTTGCGCAGGAAGCCGAACGCGCGCGTGAACGACAGGCCGTGGTACGCCGTCTCGATCGCCATCGACACCATCTGGCCCGGCGTCGCGGTCGCGGCGCCATCGCGCATGTCGGCCACGCCGCTGAGCAGGATCTTGTTGCCGGCCTCGCGCATGCGCGTGACGGCGGCGGTGCGGGCGCGCTTCTCGGGCGGATTCGCGAGCGGCGCGATCGACAGGTCCGCGGCCGCTTCGACCTTCGCCTTCTCGATGGCGCCGACGATGTTGTCGGGCTCGATGCCGATCAGCGGCGCGAAGCCGGCGGCCAGCAGTTTCACCTGTTCGGCGCCCGCTTCGTCGTTGTGCCACAGGCTGTCGGCGCATTGCGACGCCATCGTGCCGAGGGCGGCGAGCCAGTCGTCGTGGCCAAAGTCGGCACCGCGCAAGCCCGGCTCCACGTGGCGCATGCCGGCGATCAGGTTGCGCGGCAGGCCCCAGTGTTCGGCGGTGGCGCGGCCGATCTGTTCGAGCGACAGGCCCAGTTGCGCGATGGCGATCGGGTCGATGTCGCCGGCGCCTGCCGCCTGCTGCATCAGGGTCCAGTGCTCGGGCAGGTAGAACGTGACCATCATCCGGCCCAGCGAATGGAGGATCGAGCACACGACGGCTTCTTCCGGATCGCGCATGGCCGCTTCGGCCGCGACCTGGTGCGCCACCATCCCGGCCAGCACGGCCTTTTCCATCTCGATGTGGGCCTGCAGCGAATCCGGCGTGGATTTACTGAGTTCCTCGATCAGTTTCAGGCCCAGCGCCAGGTGGCCGATGGCTTCCGTGCCCAACACGAGGATGGCCTTGGAGACGGTGTTGATGCGCTGGCCGAAGGCCGAGTACATGCCGCTGTTCGCCAGGCGCAGCACCTTCTGGGTGAGCACGGGGTCGGACAGCACCGTCTGGGTCATGGAAAAGTCGCGCTCGTCCTCGCCGCGCATGGACGCGAGGATGGCGTTGATGGCCCTGGTGAAGCCGGGCATGTCGCCGCGCCGCCGGATCCGCTCCCACAGCAGGGCGAGGGTGGCGTCGGCTTTCGGCGATCGTTCGATGGTAGCAGTCTGGTTCATGTGAGGCCCGCCCGTAATTCGTCCGGCAGCAGTTCCGTGTACAGGTTTTCCTTGAGCGCGGCCATGGCCACGTGGGCCGGCATCGGCTTCCCGGTCAGGTAGCCTTGTACGTAGTCGCATCCGCGCGACTCGACGTAGGTCAGTTGTTCTTCGGTCTCGACGCCTTCGGCCACGACCGACAGGTCGAGGTGCTTGGCCAGGTCGAGCACGGCGTTGCAGATCGCCGCGTCCTTGGTCGAGGCGGGCAGGTCCTTGATGAAGGCGCGGTCGATTTTCAGCACCGAGATCGGGAAGCGTTTCAGGTAGGCGAGGCTCGAATAGCCGGTGCCGAAGTCGTCGATCGCGATGCGGGCGTTGCGTTCGGCCATCCTGGTCAGGATCGCCTCCGCGTGCGCCGGGTCGACCATCAGCGTGCCTTCCGTGATCTCGAGCACGAGCTTGTCGCCGGACGCGCCGGAAAAGCCGAGGGCGTCGTCCAGCACGTTCAGGAAGCGGTCGTTGCGGAACTGGCGCGGGCTGATGTTGACCGAGATGTACAGGTCGCGCTTGGCCACTTCCTCGAACTGGCGCAGCTGCACCAGTGCCGCCTTCAGCGCCCAGGCGCCGAGCAGGTTGATGAGGCCATTGGTCTCGGCGATGGGGATGAAGCGCACGGGCGGCACCATGCCGAGGGTCGGATGCTTCCAGCGCATCAAGGTCTCGAAGCCTTCGATCTGGCGCGTGCGGCTGGACACGATCGGCTGGTAGTACAGCAGGAATTCACCTTCGCGCACGGCCTGGAACATCGCGGCTTCGAGCGAGATGTCGTGCTGCGGCATGCCGTTCTCGCGCACGCTGTAGACGACTGCGCGGCCCTTGCCCGTTTCCTTGGCGCGGCCCATGGCGGCGTCGGCGAGGGCGATCAGGCGGATCTCGTCCTCGGCGTGGTCGGGATAGATCGACACGCCGACGGAGGCGCCCAGGTACACGGTATGCCCGTCGACCTCGAACGGCGATTGCAGCGCGGCCAGCAGGCGGCCGCTCACGAGCTTGATCTGGTCCGGCGTGAACGTGCCGGGCAGGACGGCAACGAACTCGTCGCCGCCGACGCGTGCCAGCGTGTCGCTGTCGCGCAAGGTCTTGCGCAGGCGGATCGCGGCCTGGCGCAGCACGGCGTCGCCGACTGGGTGGCCGAGGCCGTCGTTGACTTTTTTAAAACCGTCCAGGCCGATCGTGGCGACGCAGAAGCCCTGGCCCGAGCGGCGCGCATTGGCGATCACCATGCGGATGCGGTCGGACAGCAGCAGGCGGTTCGGGAGTTCCGTCAGCGCGTCGTGCGTGGCCATGTGGCGCAGCCGTTGTTCGGTCGCGCGCTGGGCCGACATGTCGCGGCCGACGGCCAGCAATTCATGGCTGCCCGGGAGCTGGCCGATGCGCAATTCGAACCAGGCGTCCTTGCCGGCGCAGCGCAGGCGCACTTCGACGAGTATCGGATCGCTGGCCGTGCCGGCATCGACGAGGGCGTTGCGCAGGGCGGCCTGGTCGACTTCGACGGCCAGTGTCGTCAATACCGCGCCGGCCAGCGTCTGCGCACCGAACGTACGCTGGGCGCGCTGGCTTGCGTGGCGGATCAGGCCGGAAGGGTCGAGGCGGAACGCGACGTCGCCCACCGCCTCCATGTAGCCGTCCGGGCTCGCCGCCGGGGCCGCATGACGCGGATCGTTCGGTACTGCGGGTGAACTGGCGCGCATTGTCGAAATATCTGCTTTCAAATCTAGGCAGGAACTGCCTTTAATGCTGGAGTGTACCAAAACAACAAGCAATGTATCACCGAAAGATTCCAGCCGGCACTAAAATGCACAATGCCGTGTCACTTTCTGCCGCTGCTTGACGCGTCGCAGTGCCGGCATCTGAATTGGTGCCGCTTGCCCCGCACGCGGCTTTGGGCTAGCCTTGTTGCCTAACCGATAACCCGGCGGTGGGCCTGAAGGGTTATTGTCGCCGATACAGTGCAAAGTAGAAACTTTCGCGCCGTTCACATGATGCTCAGCTGCAACAACTCGGCCATTCCGGGAGGGACGCCATGAACCGATTCGACACCCACGAGGTTTTCAACCAGGCGCCGCCGTTCGGTGACGTCGACTTGTTCGCCTGCGACCCCGCGCTGCGCGAAGGCCTGGTGCGCGAAGGCGCCGGCTGGGCGGAGGGAGAACTTGGGCGGCTGGGGCGGGAACTCGGCGCAGCCGCCGTGCTGGACCTGGGCCGGCTGGCGAACGACAACCCGCCGCGCCTCGTCAATTTCGACCGCGGCGGGCATCGCGTGGACGAGGTCGAATTCCACCCTGCCTGGCATGAGCTGATGCGCCTGCTGATCGAAAACGGCGCCCACTCGCTGCCGTGGGAAGCCCCGCGGCCCGGTGCCCAGGTCGCGCGTGCGGCCGCCTATCTGCTGTTCGGCCAGGTCGAGAACGGCTCGCAATGTCCCGTGACGATGACGTACGCGTCCGTTCTGGCATTGCGCCAGCACCCGGGCATCGCGGCGCACTGGCTGCCGAAGATCCTGTCGCGCACCTACGACCCGCGCTCGCTGCCGATCGGGCAGAAGCGGGGCGCCCTGATCGGCATGGGCATGACGGAAAAACAGGGCGGCACCGACGTGCGCGCCAACACGACGCGGGCGACACGCATGAATCCGGCGGTGGCTGAGACCCGCTTCGGCGCCGATTGGCGCGACGCGTGGAGCCTCGTCGGCCACAAATGGTTTTTCTCGGCCCCGCAATCGGACGCCCATCTCGTGCTGGCGCAGACGGACGAGGGCGGCAGTGCGGGTCTGTCGTGTTTCTTCGTACCGCGCTTCCTGCCGGACGGGACGCGCAACGCCATCCGTGTGCAGCGTCTGAAGAACAAGGTCGGCAACAAGTCGAACGCGTCGTCCGAAGTCGAGTTCTGCGACGCCGTCGGCTGGCTGATCGGCAAGGAGGGGAGGGGCATTCCGACGATCCTCGAAATGGGCAGCCACACGCGCCTCGATTGCGTGCTGGGCTCGGCCGGCATCATGCGCGCGGCGCTGTGCCACGCGCTGCACCATGCGCGTGCGCGCAGCGCGTTCGGGCGCAAGCTCGCCGACCAGCCGCTGATGCAGAACGTGCTGGCCGACCTGGCGCTGGAATCGGAAGCGGCGACCGCGTTCGCGCTGCGGCTGGCGCGCTG
>NZ_JBKYMO010000323.1:0-6709 GCF_047302915.1 Massilia sp. CT11-108
GGCGGTAGCCGATCGCGGCGCCCACGCGGTCGGCCGGCTGCAGCGGCAGGTTGCCGGCGTCGTCGAGGTAGCCGCGCGACGTGTCCGCGAACACGCGGCCGTTCCAGCCCATGCCGATCTGGTTCCACGTCATCTCCGCTTCCGCCCCCTGGACGTGCGCCTTCGCCTGCTGGAACAGGCGCTGGCGGAAATCGCCGCCCGGGTTGCCGTCCTCGTCGAACGACGCGTCCATGACGCGGCCGTAGATGAAGTTGTTGACGTTGTTGCGGTACGCGTTCACGCGCCAGCGCAGCAGGCCGCTCGTCTTTTGCAGCGACAGCTCGATGTTGCGCGAGCTTTCCTTTTGCAGGTTCGGATCGCCCACGTCGAACGTGAGCGTGGCGTCGTGCGGGCCGCCCGAATACAGTTCCTCCGTCGCGGGCGCACGCTGCGCGTACGACACCGTCGCGCCGGCCGAATAACCCTTCGTGAACGGCCACAGCGCGCCGATCGAGCCGGAGCCCAGGTCGAAGGTGCGCTCACGGTTGGACACCGGTTTGCGGTCGACGTTTTCATAGCGCAGGCCCGCGTTCCAACGCAGCGGACCTTGGCGCCATTCCTCGACGAGGAAAACGGCCTGCGTCGTCGAATGCGTGACGGGCACGGTGTCCGGCCCGCCTTCCGCGCTCAGCGCCGAGAAGTGCGTGTTTTCCGTCTGCATGCCGAACGTGCCGTGCAGGCCCAGGGCCGTGATCGGCTTGTGCGTCAGCTCGACGCGCGATTCGAACGATTTATTGGAGAACAGCGTGGCCGGCACGCCGTCGTCCAGTTCGGCGTGGTGGTAGTCCGTGTAGCCGGCCTTGACGCGCGCGCTCTCGAAGCCGGCGAGCGGGTTCTTGACGACGCTGTCGAAGTCGTAGCGGTTCTGGCGCTGGTCGATGTGCGATCCCTCGTTGGTCGGGATGCCATAGAAATTCGTCAGGTGCGAAGCCGACAGGCCCGCATAGCCCCAGTCGTCGATGTACGAACCGCCGATGCCGATGTTGCGCTCCTTCGTGTCGGAATTCGGCAGCCGGTTCATGCGCGACGTGGGGTCGTTCACCACGCGCAGGTCGGGGATCTGGAAGTCGTCCGTGTTGCGCATGTTGCCGTCGAGGTGCAGGCCGATCTTGCCGACGGATCCGTCCAGGGTGCCGGACATGTCCTTGCCGTTGTCGACGGTGCTGAGGCGCGTCTCGACCTGGCCCGTCAACTTCGGTTCCAGCGCCGTCGGGATGCGTTCGTTGACGACGTTGACGAGGCCGCCGATGGCGCCCGAGCCGTACAGCAGGGCGGCGGGGCCGCGCAGGATCTCGATCTGGCGCGCGACGGCACCTTCGGACGCGACGGCGTGGTCGTTCGACAGGCCGGACACGTCCGACGTCGCCATCCCGTTTTCCAGCATTTTCACGCGCGAACCTTCCATGCCGCGGATGATGGGGCGCGACGCGCCAGCGCCGAACGCGGACGCGGACACGCCCAGTTCGTTCTGCAGCGTCTCGCCCAGCGAGCTGCCGACCTTGTCGCGCAACTCGTCGCCTGCGAGCACTTTGGCCGGCGTGAGGATCTGGTCGCCTTCGCCGTTGCGCAGCGGGCTGGCGGTGACGACGACTTGCTGGATCTTGCCGTCGTTGATGGTTTCTTGATCGTCTGCGCGGACGGCCGGGTGGAAGGCGAGCAGGAGCGCGCTGGCGAGCAGCGTACGTTCGATTTTCATGGTTTTCTACAATCTCAAGCGAATGGATAACGGCCCATACCGCCGGGACGCGCCGGGCGGTACGGAAAAAGCGGGAGCGTTATCGGGCTTGAGGCGGCGCGCGCGACTGGAACGGGCAGGCCGTGAGCAGGCAGATGCCTGGCGTGGCCGGCACGGCGGGCGCGGCATAGGCCAGCTCGGCCGGGACGAATTGCCGCAGCGTGGATGGCAGCGCGAACGCGATCTGGGCGCTGGCCGCGCACTGGCCGCACAGGTCATGCAGGCCGGGCTTGGGCAGCTTGCCGGTGCCGTCGTCGTCCGCGTCGGCGCTGACCTGCTGGACGAGCGTGTTGCCGGCCTCGGTCCAGTGGGTATAGCCGTGCGCGAGCGACAACTGCTGCGAAACGAGCAGCAGCAGCGACAGCAATACGTGGACCAGGCTACGGGACATGGGGGACGGGGTCGAAAGCGAACGGATATTGTACGCAGGGGCGTTCGGTTCTGACAATCATACTTTCAGTAAGGTCCTTAAGCTCAATTAAATTCGGGGTCAGAGCACATTTCGGAACAAATTCGGGGTCAGAGTACTTTTCGGCGCACAATCTTCGAGGCAAGTTTCCGCTGCGTGCTGCAGTTGGATGCGGCGGCCGCATGGCGGTGGTACGGCTCGGCGTTACGTTTTCGTTGTGAGCCAGGACATTGATCAGAAATGTGCTCTGACCCCGAATTTTTAGAAAAATGTGCTCTGACCCCGAATTGGGGCAATAAAAAACCGGCCCGCAGGCCGGCTCTTCGATGCGAGCGGATGGATCAGTCGCGGTTGCCGAAGCCGATGCCCAGCAGTTGCAGCAGGCTCGTGAACACGTTGTAGATGTCCAGGTAGATGGCCAGCGTCGCGCTGATGTAGTTGGTCTCGCCGCCGTTCACGATCCGGTTCACGTCGAACAGGATGAAGGCCGAGAAGATCACCATCGCGAGCACCGACACGACCAGCATCAGCGCCGGCAGGTGCAGGAAGATGTTGGCCAGGCCGGCCAGGATCACGACGATGGCGCCGGCGAACAGCCAGCTGCCCATGCCCGAGAAGTCGCGCTTGGACACGGTCGCGATCGTCGCCATCGTGGCGAACACGGCCGCAGTGCCGGCGAACGCGGTCATGATCAGCGTGCCGCCGTTGGAAAAGCCGAGCGTGAAGCGCAGCAGCGGCGTCAGCCACAAGCCCATGAAGAACGTGAAGGCGAGCAGGATCGGTACGCCGGCCGCCGAGTTCTTGGTCTTCTCGATCGCGAAAATGAAGCCGAACGCGATCGCGAGGAACAGGATCACGCCCATGCCGCTGGCAAAGATCGGCAGGGCCATTTGCAGGCCGATATAGGCGCCGAACACCGTCGGGATCATGGACAGTGCCAGCAACCAGTAAGTGTTGCGCAGCACGCGGTGACGCGTGGCCTGGATGGCCGAGACGTCGTAGGTTTTCTGCAGGCTGGGAATCATAATGCCTCCGTTGGAAGAAATCGCTTTGCTCCCCATATGGGGACGGGACCCGGCGTCAACAGGGGGGGGTGTGCTGGAAACGCAAGTTTTAAGTCTTGCCTAAGGTCCAGCGCGCACCCTGCCATGGACGAGGTCGAACCGATGTCACTGTATCATCCGCGGTCGCCCCGACGCAATATCGGTGGCAGCCAGGATGTATGGTAAAATAGAAGGTTGATTGAGTTCCCAAATCTCGATTTAAACCTTTCTTTTTATTGGAGTTTTTAAATGGCAATCGAACGCACCCTGTCGATCATCAAACCTGACGCAGTCGCTAAAAACGTGATCGGCCAAATCTACAGCCGTTTCGAAGGCGCAGGCCTGAAGATCGTCGCTGCCCGTATGGCCCAGCTGTCGCGCGCCGAAGCCGAAGGTTTCTACGCTGTCCACAAAGAGCGTCCGTTCTTCAAGGATCTGGTCGACTTCATGGTCTCGGGCCCGGTCATGATCCAGGTGCTGGAAGGCGAGAACGCGATTGCCAAGAACCGCGAACTGATGGGCGCAACCGATCCGAAGAAGGCCGACAAGGGCACCATCCGCGCCGACTTCGCCGACTCGATCGACGCCAACGCCGTGCACGGTTCGGACGCTGCCGAGACCGCCGCTGTCGAGATCGCTTACTACTTCCCGGCCCTGAACGTCTACTCGCGTTAATCTTCGTAGCAAATTTTTTGTGTTGATCAGCCTCGTGCTGATTTAACATCGCAATATCCCGCTCGCCCATGCTCGAAGAGCCCGGCGGGCGGGACTTATTTTGAAGGCACAGGATTCAATCATGGCAACTCTCACCAACTTGCTGGACTTCGATCCCGCGCAGCTCGTCGCTTACTGCGCCGAGTTGGGGGAGAAGCCGTTCCGCGCGAAACAGCTGCAGCGCTGGATCCACCAGTTCGGCGTCGCCGATTTCGACGACATGACCGACCTGGCGAAGTCGCTGCGCGAAAAGCTCAAGACGCGCGCCGAAGTGCGTGCGCCGGCGATCATCAGCGACCACACGTCGAGCGACGGCACCCGCAAGTGGCTCGTCGACGTGGGCAACGGCAACGCCGTCGAAACCGTGTTCATTCCGGAAGAGACGCGCGGCACGCTGTGCATCTCCACGCAGGCCGGCTGCGCCGTCAACTGCCGCTTCTGCTCGACGGGCAAGCAGGGCTTCAACCGCAACCTCTCCGTGTCCGAGATCATCGGCCAGCTGTGGATGGCCGAGTTCGAGCTGCGCCGCACGAAGGGCATCGAGCCGGGGCCGAAAGGCGAGCGCCAGATCACGAACGTCGTCATGATGGGCATGGGCGAGCCGCTGTTGAACTTCGACCCGACCGTCACCGCATTGAAATTGATGCTGGACGATAATGCGTACGGCCTGTCGCGCCGCCGCGTGACCGTGTCGACGTCGGGCGTCGTGCCGAACATGGACAAGCTGTCGCAGGAATGCCCGGTGGCGCTGGCCGTGTCGCTGCACGGTTCGAACGACCCGCTGCGCGACATGCTCGTGCCGCTGAACAAGAAATACCCGCTGCGCGAGTTGATGGCCGCGTGCAAGCGCTACCTGGAATTTGCCCCGCGCGACTTCATCACGTTCGAATACTGCATGCTGGACGGGGTGAACGACACGGACGAGCATGCGCGCGAACTGGTCGCCCTCGTCAACGACCCGGTCGTCGGCGTGTCGTGCAAGTTCAACCTGATTCCGTTCAATCCGTTCCCCGAATCCGGCCTCGTGCGCTCGAAGAACCCGCGCATCAAGGCGTTCGCGCAGGTGCTGATGGATGCCGGCCTCGTCACGACGATCCGCAAGACGCGCGGCGACGACATCGACGCCGCCTGCGGCCAGCTGGCGGGCGAGGTCAAGGACCGTACCCGCGTGAACGAGCGCATGAGCAAGATGACGGAATACCAGCAGAAATTCGGCCCGAACTTCGGCAAGATCGTGGAGATCTCGTCCTGATGGCGCGGCTGTCCGGACGCGTCGCCTGCGCACTCGCTGTGCCGTTGCTGTTGTCGGCATGCGCCGGCAATGGCGGCATCGCGGGCGAACCGCATGAGCTCAAGACGCTGTCCGACCAGACGGCCGCGGAAAAACGCGCCCAGATCCGCCTGCAACTGGCGGTGGGCTATTACCAGGAGCGCAAGTACGAGATCGCGCTGGACGAGGTGAAGCAGGCCATTGCCGCGGACCCGGACGATGCGGATGCGTACGGCGTGCGCGCCCTGATCTACACGGCGATGAACGAAAACCGTCTCGCCGACGAGAACTACCGGCACGCGCTGCGCCTGGCGCCGCGCAATCCGGACCTGTCGAACAATTACGGGCTGTTCCTGTGCGATGCCGGCGGCAAGCCGGCGGAGGCCATGGGCTATTTTGACGCGGCGCTGAAGAATCCAAATTACGCGACGCCGGTCAAAGCCATGGTGAACGCAGGTAACTGCAGCCTGAAGATGAAGAACGTCGACGCGGCCGAGCGCTATCTGCTCGACGCCCTGCGTTACGATCCCGACCTGCCGGCGACGAGCGCCGGCCTGGCCCGGGTGTATTTCGAGCGGCGCGATGTCACCCGCGCCGGGTTTTTCATTAACCGCCTGACGGAGACAGCGAAGCTCGACACGCTGTCGGCCGACGTGCTGTGGCTGGCCATCCGGGTCAAGCACATGCTCGGCGACCGGGCCACGGAAGCTTCGCTGGCGGCGCAGTTGCGCAAGCGCTTCCCCGGTTCGCCCGAGTACGCGGCCTTCGAGCGCGGTGCATTTAGTGAGTGAGACAACGACAATGAGTTCCGAGCGTGCAGATCAGCCGGCGACGCCCGACAACCAACCGCCTGTGCACGGTGTCCCCGGCCAGGTCCTGGCCAGGCAGCGCGAGGCGATGGGGTGGTCGGTCGAGCAGGTGGCCGACCAGTTGAAACTGGCGGTGCGCCAGGTCATCGCCCTGGAGGCGGGCGATTACGCGTCCCTGCCGAGTCCGGCCGTGACCCGTGGGTTCGTGCGGGCCTACGCCAAGCTGGTGAAGGTCGATCCGGCGCCGCTGGTGGCCCAGATCGCCATGGAGACCGAGCCCGCGCCCGATACGAGCGCCGTCACGGCGAACCGCCGTCCGACGCCGACGTCGTTCTCCCAATCGAAATTCCCGAGCCATGGCAAGCGTTCGTCGCTGCCGCTGGGGATGATCGCGGGCGCCGTCGTGGTCGTCGTGGCTGCCGCTGCCGCGGCGTGGCACTTCGGCTTCGTGCCGGGCAGCCAGCACGCCGAAACGGGTACCACCGTGGTCACGCCGGTCACGCCGGCCTCGACCGGTGCCTCGACCGAGGCCGCCAACGGCAGCTCCGTCGAGGTCCTGCAGAATCCGGCCGTGCCGCTGATTTCCGTGCCGGGTTCGAGCGCGAGCGCATCGGCGCCGGCAACGACTGCCGCACCGGGTGCCGTCGTCAATGTGCCGGGTACGGCCGCGACCGGCGCGCCGCCGACGAC
>NZ_JBKYMO010000324.1:0-6645 GCF_047302915.1 Massilia sp. CT11-108
GA
This sequence comes from Massilia sp. CT11-108, assembly GCF_047302915.1. NCBI lineage: Bacteria > Pseudomonadati > Pseudomonadota > Betaproteobacteria > Burkholderiales > Oxalobacteraceae > Massilia > Massilia sp. CT11-108. The sequence continues at coordinate 3 of NZ_JBKYMO010000324.1, forward strand.
CCGCCTCACGCGCACGTACGAGGCGAAATACGTCCTCGACGGGCCGCTGGCGGACGCGCCGCTCGGCGCCACCGTCACCTTGCGCCTGGACGGTGAACGTGGTGGCGACAGTGACGGCAAGGTCGGCGCGCTGCAGGTCCCGGCCGCGGCCGTCCTGGACGCCGGCAAGGGCAGCGGCGTCTGGACCGTCGCGGGCGATCCCGCCAAGGTGACGTGGCGCCGCGTCGACGTGCTCGCGATCGGCGACGACATGGCGCGCGTGACGGGCCAGTTAAAGCCGGGCGAGCGCGTGGTCGCGCTGGGTGCCCATCTGCTGCACGAAGGGGATACCGTGCGCCTCGATCGCGTGCCGGGCCGGCTTGCCGCCGCAACCGTATTGCAAACCGCGCCACAAACCACGCCACACTTCGCGCCGGGAGCCGCACGATGAGCCGCTTCAACCTGTCCGCGCTGGCCGTGCGCGAGCGGTCGGTCACGCTGTTCCTCATCCTGCTCGTCTCGCTGGCCGGCGTGCTGGCGTTCCTGAAGCTGGGCCGCGCGGAAGACCCGCCGTTCACGGTGAAGCAGCTCACGGTGATCACGGCCTGGCCCGGCGCCACCGCCCAGGAAATGCAGGACCAGGTGGCGGAACCGCTCGAAAAGCGCATGCAGGAACTCCGCTACTACGACCGCACGGACACCTATACCCGTCCGGGCCTCGCGTTCACGACGGTCACGCTGCTGGACAGCACGCCGCCCGCCGACGTGCCCGACCAGTTCTACCAGGCGCGCAAGAAGCTGCAGGACGCGCAGGCTTCGCTCCCGGGCGGCGTCATCGGCCCGATGGTCAACGACGAATTCTCCGACGTCACGTTTGCCCTGTACGCCCTGAAGGCGCGCGGCAAACCGTCACGCCTGCTGGTGCGCGATGCCGAAACCCTGCGCCAGCGCCTGCTGCACGTCGCCGGCGTCAAGAAGGTCAACATCATCGGCGAACAGGCCGAACGCATCTTCGTGTCGTTCTCGCACGACCGCCTCGCCACGCTGGGCATCGCCCCGCAGGACATCTTCGCGGCCCTCAATGCGCGCAACGTGCTGACGCCCGCCGGTTCGATCGACACGAAGGGCGCGCAAGTATTCGTCCGCCTGGACGGCGCCTACGACGAGCTGCAGAAAATCCGCGACACGCCGGTCGTCAGCCAGGGCCGCACCTTGAAGCTGTCCGACATCGCGACGGTCGAACGCGGCTACGAGGATCCAGCCACCTTCCTGATCCGTAACAACGGCGAACCGGCGCTGCTGCTGGGCGTGGTGATGCGCGACGGCTGGAACGGCCTCGACCTGGGCAAGGCACTCGATGCCGAGGTCGGGTCCATCAACAAGGACGTCCCGCTGGGCATGAGTCTCGCCAAGGTGACCGACCAGGCCGCGAACATCAGCGGCGCCGTCGATGAATTCATGGTCAAGTTCTTCGTCGCGCTCCTCGTCGTGATGGTTGTCTGTTTCCTCAGCATGGGCTGGCGCGTGGGACTCGTCGTCGCCACGGCCGTGCCGCTGACCCTGGCGGCCGTCTTCATCGTGATGGCCGCGACGGGCAAGAACTTCGACCGCATCACCCTCGGCTCCCTGATCCTCGCGCTCGGCTTGCTCGTCGACGACGCCATCATCGCCATCGAAATGATGGTCGTGAAGATGGAAGAGGGCTACGACCGCGTGCAGGCGTCCGCGTACGCCTGGAGCCATACGGCGGCCCCCATGTTGTCCGGCACGCTCATCACGGCCATCGGCTTCATGCCGAATGGCTTCGCGAAATCGACGGCCGGCGAATACACGAGCAACATGTTCTGGATCGTGGGCATTGCCCTCGTCACGTCGTGGATCGTCGCCGTCGTGTTCACACCCTACCTGGGCGTCAAACTCCTGCCGGCGATTCCGAAGATCGAAGGCGGTCATCACGCCATCTACGACACGCCGAACTACAACCGGTTCCGGCGGCTGCTGGGTACCGTGATCCGGCGCAAATGGCTGGTCGCGCTGATCGTGATCGGCACCTTCGTGCTGGCCGGCGCCGGCATGGCCGTCGTCAAGAAGCAGTTCTTCCCGACGTCCGACCGGCCGGAAGTGCTGGTCGAGGTGCAGATGCCCTACGGGACCGCGATCGGGCAGACGTCCGCCGCCGCCGCGAAGATCGAGGCGTGGCTGGCGAAGCAGAAGGAAGCGCGCACCGTCACCGCGTACATCGGGCAGGGCGCGCCGCGCTTCTACCTGGCGATGGCGCCGGAGCTGCCGGATCCGTCGTTCGCCAAGATCGTGATCCGCACCGACAATGAACAGGAACGCGAAGCGCTCAAGCTGCGCCTGCGCGGCGCCATCGCCGACGGCCTGGCGCCGGAGGCCCGGGTGCGCGTCACGCAGCTGGTGTTCGGCCCGTACTCGCCGTATCCGGTCGCGTTCCGCCTGTCCGGCCCCGACCCGGACACGCTGCGCGCCAGCGCCGCGAAGGTGGAAGCCATCCTGCGCGCGAGCCCGCAGATGCGCACCGTGAACACGGACTGGGGTACGCGCGTGCCGACCCTGCATTTCACCCTGGACCAGGACCGCCTGCAGGCCGTCGGCCTGACGTCGGCCGCCGTGGCGCAGCAGCTGCAGTTCCTGTTGAGCGGCGTGCCCGTCACGGCGGTGCGCGAGGACATCCGTTCGGTGCAGGTCGTTGCCCGCGCGGCCGGCGACGTGCGCCTCGACCCGGCGCGGATCAATGCCTTCACGCTCGTCGGCGCGGCCGGACGGCGCATCCCGTTGTCGCAGGTCGGCACGGTCGACGTCCGGCCGGAAGAACCGGTGTTGCGCCGGCGCGACCGCGTGCCGACCGTCACCATCCGCGGCGACATCGCGGAGGGCCTGCAGCCGCCGGACGTGTCGCTGGCCATGCAGCAGGCGCTGCAACCCGTCGTGGCGGCGCTGCCGTCCGGGTACAAGCTCGCCATGGCCGGGTCGATCGAGGAGGCCGGCAAGGCGAATGCCGCGCTGCTGCCGCTGTTCCCCGTCATGCTCGCGTTCACCCTCCTGATCATCGTGTTCCAGGTGCGCTCGATCGCGTCGATGGTGATGGTGTTCCTGACCAGCCCGCTGGGCCTGATCGGCGTGGTGCCGACGCTGATCCTGTTCCGCCAGCCGTTCGGCATCAATGCGCTCGTGGGCCTGGTCGCGCTGTCCGGCATCCTGATGCGCAACACGCTGATCCTGATCGGGCAGATCGACCACAACCGCGCGGAGGGACTGAATCCGTTCGACGCCGTCGTCGAGGCGACGGTGCAGCGCGCGCGCCCCGTCATCCTGACGGCGCTGGCGGCGATGCTGGCCTTCATTCCGCTGACGCACTCCGTGTTCTGGGGCACGCTCGCCTACACGCTGATCGGCGGGACGTTCGCAGGCACGGTCATGACGCTCGTGTTCCTGCCCGCGATGTACGCCATCTGGTTCCGGATCGTTCCGGCGTCCGAGCCCGCGCCGGCACTGGCCGAGGCGGCGCCGGCCTGAGGCCGCAACAAAAAGCCCGGGCGGGCCTTGCGGCACCGCCCGGGCTGGCGTCGGTCGTGACCGGAATCAGAACTGGTTCATCGTGTTGTGCTTGCCGCCGGCCTTCAGCGCCGCTTCGCCGCTGAAGTATTCCTTGTGGTCGTCGCCGATGTCCGAACCGGACATGTTCTGGTGCTTGACGCAGGCGATGCCCTGGCGGATTTCCTTGCGCTGCACGCCGGCCACGTAGCCCAGCATGCCCTGATTGCCGAAGTAGTCCCTGGCCAGGTTGTCCGTGGACAGGGCGGCCGTGTGGTAGGTCGGCAGCGTGATCAGGTGGTGGAAGATGCCCGCTTCGCGCGCCGCGTCGGCCTGGAACGTGCGGATGCGCTCGTCGGCGACCTTCGCCAGGATCGAGTCGTCGTACTCGGCGCTCATCAGGTGGGCGCGGTCGTAGGCCGACACGTCTTCGCCGCGGGACTTCATGCCGTCGTACACCTGCTGGCGGAAGTTCAGCGTCCAGTTGAACGACGGGCTGTTGTTGTACACCAGCTTCGCGTTCGGGACGACCTTGCGGATTTCCTTGACCATGCCGCCGATCTGGCCGATGTGCGGTTTCTCGGTCTCGATCCACAGCAGGTCGGCGCCGTTCTGCAGCGACGTGATGCAGTCGAGGACGCAGCGCGCTTCGCCCGTGCCTTCGCGGAACTGGAACAGGTTGCTCGCCAGGCGTTTCGGGCGCAGCAGCTTGCCGTTACGCTGGATCACGACGTCGCCGTTCTTCAGTTCGGCGGCCGCGATTTCTTCCGCGTCCAGGAAGCTGTTGTACTGGTCGCCCAGGTCGCCCGGTTCATGGGTGACGGCGATCTGCTTGGTCAGGCCGGCGCCCAGCGAGTCGGTACGGGCGACGATCACGCCGTCGTCCACGCCCAGTTCGAGGAACGCGTAGCGCACGGCGCGGATCTTCGCGAGGAAGTCCTCGTGCGGGACTGTGACCTTGCCGTCCTGGTGGCCGCACTGTTTTTCGTCCGACACCTGGTTTTCCAGCTGGATGCAGCAGGCGCCCGCTTCGATCATCTGCTTGGCCAGCAGGTAGGTCGCTTCCGCGTTGCCGAAGCCGGCGTCGATGTCGGCGATGATGGGCACGACGTGCGTGACGAAGTTGTCGATCTTGTCCTGGAGCGCGGCCTTGGCGGCGCCTTCGGCCGCGTCCAGCTGGCGGAACAGGCCGCCCAGTTCACGGGCGTCGGCCTGGCGCAGGAACGTGTACAGCTCCTTGATCAGCGCGGGGACGGCGGTCTTTTCGTGCATCGACTGGTCCGGCAGCGGGCCGAATTCCGAGCGCAGCGCGGCGATCATCCAGCCCGACAGGTAGAGGTAGCGGCGGTCGGTGCTGTTGAAATGCTTCTTGATCGAGATCAGCTTCTGCTGGCCGATGAAACCGTGCCAGCAACCCAGCGACTGCGTGTACCTGGACGGATCGGCATCGTAGTTCGCCATGTCGCGGCGCATGATCGCGGCCGTGTAGCGGGCGATGTCGAGGCCGGTCTTGAAGCGGTTCTGCGCACGCATGCGGGCGGCGGATTCCGGATTGATGGCGTCCCAGCCGCTGCCGTAGCGCTGCTTGAGGGTGGCGATGGCCTGGATATCGTTTTGGTACTCGGACATGTCGAACTCCATGAAAAGTGAATCGAAAGTGGTGAAGCGCATGGGTTCATCATACGAGATCCAGGTGTCTAAATCTTCTGTCTTATATAAGACATAGAACTAAAATTAAACGATTGTATTCAATGGGTTATCTCAAGCATTCCGCAATGCGGCAAGAAATTTTGCGAAATGGAATATTCATCCCACCTATTGAAAGGCAAAAATTTCATATTGTGGAATGTTATTCAGCCGAGTGAAAAATGGCGCCGGATCCGGCCCGGGAGCGTAGGGGCGAAAAAAAAGCCCGCTGGTTGGCGGGCTTGAATCTATTTTCTTGGAGGAAGATAGAGGAGACAGGAAGCATTATGCTGCGTTGCACAAAAAACCGTCCAATGATGTTTCGTGATGACTGTCATCCGCCAGGCGCATGACTGGGCATGCGCGGCGGTCAGAGGTGGTAGTGACCGGCGCGTTCCGGCTGGTAGATCACCTCGACGACTTCCACGCCGAGCGTCCGGCCGTCCGGGTGGGTCCACTCGATGCGGTCGCCTTCCGCCAGGCCCAGCAGGGCGCTGCCGACGGGCGACAGCACGGAGACCGTGTCGTCGCCCTCGCCGATTTCCTTCGGATAGACGAGCGTCTTGCACCACTCGCTGTCCTTGCCGTCCAGGCGGAAGCGGACGGTGGAACGCATGGTCACGACGCGGGGCGGCATGTCCCAGGGCGCGACGACGTCGGCCCGCGCGAGTTCATCGGACAGCGCGTCGCGCGCGGCCGCCTGGGCCAGCGGGAGCCGGTCCAGCATCAGGTCGATGCGGTCGAGGTCGAGCGTCGAAATGGTGATGGCGGGATACATGGCGGTCCTCCTTCAGTCGACATGGAGCAGCAGCCAGCCGAGCGGCAGGCAGACGGCGAGGGCGAGGCCGATGCGCTGGCGCAGGCGCTTGCGGTGCGCGATCAGGTCGTTGATGGCCCGGATGCTGGGCGGGCGGCGGAACAGCGAGGGTCGATCGAGTTTCATAATAAGTCTCTTGATGTCCTGGACAGGAATGGGGCATGGCCGCCCGATGCGGGTCGGGCGGATCGTCATGTTCTGTGGAGCCCGGCCAACGGCTGTGCCGCCGCCGAGCTTAATGAAGCCGGGCGAGGACGCGCGGCAGGGCGTAATCGGGCAGGCGCAGGCAGGCCGCCGTCGCGCGGACGGGGGCGTGGGGCTGTCGGCAGATCAGGAACTTCTCGTGAGCCATTGCGCTGCTATGTAACGAAGATCGATCGTTCATTGTACATCCGGTCGGGGCAAAGTGGCGCGCCGTTAGGCGTGGCCAGGCGCCGGTCCCATGCGTCGATAAACGAAGTAAGATGCAGGATTGTTGATACACCGTGTAATGAATGGGAACCTTCGATGAGCCGCCAGTTCGACGACATCCTGCTCGGCAGCATCGAGCTGTTCTGCTCCGCCGCGGAATTGGGCAGCTTCACGGCGGCCGCGACGGCCGCCGCC
>NZ_JBKYMO010000325.1:0-6619 GCF_047302915.1 Massilia sp. CT11-108
TGCATCGGCACAGCAGCCCGCGCAACAACCGCAGGCCGCGCCCGCGGCAAGCGCGCCGGCGGCGGCACCGATGCAGCAGGTCGACGTGGAAGCTGTCCTGAACAACATGCAGCAGCAATCCGGCCAACAGCTGAACTGGCGCACATCGATCGTCGACCTGCTGAAGCTGCTGGGCCTCGATTCCAGCCTGCAGGCACGCAAGGAACTGGCCGCCGAGCTGAACTATTCGGGCGATACCGGCGACTCGGCCAGCATGAACATCTGGCTGCACCGCCAGGTCATGAACAAGCTGGCGGCAAATGGCGGCAAGGTGCCGGCCGACCTCAAGGACTAACCTCCTCCCTCCCGCCGGCGGCGTCCATGCCGTCGGCGAATTTCATACCTCGAGTTGACGGTTTTCGGTCTGGCAGCGACGCCATGTCCCTCGCATAATCAACTCAACCATACATCCCCGATGACGCATCATCCGCTGCTTTCAGCGGCTTCAACGACGGCCGGCCGTTGAAGCCCGGCCTGCCCACGCCTGAACGGGACTGGCGCGACGAGCCCGGCCTGCACACGACAAAGAGAAAAACGATGGAGATCAAAAAAAGCGTACTGCTGACACTGGCAGCATTGAGCGCACCCGCGTGGGCACAAACGTGCCAACCCAGTACCACCACCCCGTACGTCAACATCAATGGCACGACGTCATGGGCAGTGACGTCGTCGCTCGCCCTGAACACCGGCTCGACCGTCGTCCTCGGGCCGCAACCGGCATCGGGCGGCACGTGGGCGTGGAGTGGTTGCGGCACATCGGGGGCGGCGCGCGAACAGACCATCAAGCTCACCAATACCGGCACCAGCGCCACCACCTGCACGGCCACGGCCACGTACACGAACAGCTGCGGCGCCAAGTCGACCCAGCAGTACAACTTCACGGTGTGGCCGGCGCAGGCGGCCAATGCCGGCAAGTACATCATGGTCGACCAGTTCGGCTACCTGACCAACGCGCGCAAGGTGGCGGTGCTGCGCATGCCCCGCGCCGGCTACGACGCGAACAGCCCCCAGTTCTGGCCGCAGCAGGTCAGCGTGGTGAACTCAGCCACGGGCGCGACCGTGTACACGTGGTGGCCCACGGAGTGGAACACGCGCGCCACCGATCCGTCGTCGGGCGACCAGGTCTGGCACTTCGACTTCAGCAACATCACGACGCCGGGCACGTATGAAATCGTCGATGCCGGCGGCCAGCGCTCGGCCCGCTTCGAGATCGGCGACAACGTCTACCGCAACGTGCTGGTCCAGGCCGTGCGCATGTTCTACTACCAGCGCCTGGGCCAGGCCCGCACCGCGAACAATGCCGGCCTGAACTGGGCCGACGGCGCCAGCAACCTCGGGCCGGGCCAGGATTCGCAGGCACGGCGCTTCCTCGATTCCGGCAACGCCGCCACGGCGCGCGACCTGCGCGGCGGCTGGGCCGACGCGGGCGATTACAACAAGTACACGAGCTGGGCGGCCGGCTACGCGGGCGAACTGATGGACGCCTATGTCCAGAATCCCACCGTGTTCACCGACGATTTCAATCTCCCGGAATCGTGGAACGGCATCCCGGACATCCTCGACGAAGCGAAGTGGGGCCTGGACTGGCTGAAGCGCATGCAGAACAGCGACGGCTCCGTGCTGTCCGTCGTCGGCGTCGTGGGTGCGAGCCCGCCGTCCTCGTCCACCGGCCCCAGCTACTACGGCGACGCCAGCACGACGGCCACGCTGGCGGCGGCCGCCGCGTTCGCGGAAGGCGCCAAGGTGCTGGGCAGCCTGAACAACGCGTCGCTGAACACGTATGCGGCCGACCTGCTGACGCGTGCGAAAAACGCGTGGAACTGGGCGCAGGCCAACCCGAACGTCCTGTTCTACAACAACGATGCGAACCGCGGCACCCAGGGCCTCGCCGTCGGCCAGCAGGAGACCGACGACAACGGACGCAAGTCGCTGAAGCTGATGGCTGCCGTCCGGCTGTTCGCCGCCACCGGCGATGCCACGTACAAGAGCTACGTCGACGCGAACTACACCGATGCGGCGATGTTCAAGAGCTGGAACCTGTCGGGCTTCAGCGCCGGCGACGCCCGCAACCTGCTGTACTACGCGTCGCTCCCGAACGCGACGTCCACCGTGGCCACCGCGATCCGTACGCAATTCCTCGACCTGTGGGGCCGCGCGGACTACGACGGCTGGGGCAAGGTCGATGCGCAGACGGACCCATACCGCGCCTTCATCGGCTCTTACACGTGGGCCAGCAACGCGGTCAAGGCGAACGCCGGCTCGCTGTTCGCGGAAGAAAGCTATTACGGCATCAGCCGCCACACGGCCGAGCAGGATGCCAATGCCGCGGCCGACTACGTGCACTACCTGCATGGCGTGAACCCGCTGGGCAAAGTCTACCTGTCGAACATGGTCAGCTTCGGCGCGGAGAATTCCGTCAACCGTCTGTGGCATACGTGGTTCACCCAGGGCACGCCGTGGAACGACGCCAAGCAGTCGCCGTACGGCCCGGCACCGGGCTACCTGGCTGGCGGTCCGGCGGGCACGCAGTACAACTGGGACAGCAACTGCCCGAACGTGTCGGCGCAGTGCGGCTCGGCCCCGCCGTCGCCGCCGTATGGCCAACCGTCGCAGAAGACCTATCTCGACTTCAACGACGGCTGGCCGCTGAACTCGTGGTCGGTCAGCGAGCCGTCGAACGGCTACCAGACGGCGTACATCCGCCTGCTGGCCCGCTTCGTGAAGTAAGCTCCCCGCTCAGTCCGCAAGGCTGACGTTGGCCGGCGTGCCGCACGAAAAGCAGTAGCGCGTGAAAGCATTCTTGCGCGTCGTGCACGCCGGGCAGCGGTCGAACAGGCCGATGCCGCAGTGCGGGCAATGGGCCAGGTGTTCGTCCTTGAAATTCGTCGCACGCTCGCACGACGGGCACACGCTCTTGGCGATGCGTTCCATCGCCACATCGTAGCGCATCGTCGTGCGGCGCTCGGCATCGGGCATGGCCTCCGCGGCCCGCTGGCGTTCCAGCCACGCGTGCAGCCAGCGGATCGCGTAGCGGCCCACGACGACCGTCACCACGATGCCCACGCCGTAGCGCACGTAGCCGCCGTAGCTGGGCAAGTAAGGCACCAGCTCGACGAAGAACGCGAACAGCGCGAAGAAGATGAAACCCCACGTGAACGGCCAGTACGTGCCGTTGCGCTTGTATTTGAACAGCGCGCCCGCGACCAGCAGCAGCGGCAGGGTCACGCCGAGGCGGATCAGGAAGACCTTGCGCGCGGCCCTGGCCGCGGCCTCGTTCGCGGCCTCGCGTGCCGGTTCCAGAAGCGCCTCGTAGGCCGCCGCGGCCTTCTGCTGGGCCTGTTTGGCGTCGAGTTCGACCTGTTCCTGGGCTTCGACTGCGGCGAGCGCGGCGCGTTCCGCTGCCACGAGTTTATCGAGTTCCCGGTTGCGCGCGATCAGTTCCGTGTCCTGGTCGGGGCGCGCCGTCACGTGGCGCGTCGCGATCCAGTTCTCGAAGGCGTCGCGCGCGCTTGTCGTGTTGGCCTGCGCCACGCGGTGTTTCTGCTGGGCCTGCTCCAGCGCCGCGTCCGCCGCTTCGCGCGTCTGCTGCGCCTGCTCGGCCGCGGCCCGCAGCGGGCCCGCCTTTGCGGGATCGAGAAATTGTTCGGCTGGGGGCACGGGCTCCAGGTACATCACGTTGTCGACGACCTGGTTGCCGAGCCCGATCAGGAATCCGGCGAAGACGAACGCGACGAGCCACAGCGCCCGGCGCATCCATTGTTCGGTCCAACGCAATCCTTTGCTCATGGTGCGGCTCCTTCATCGGTGGCGAAAGCCGCAGCTTGCCATCGATACACGAACCGGACCACAAGAAAGCGCAAGGCGATCACCTTGCGCTACCTCAAAGCGCGTTTTCCGCTACCCGCTGCGGTTTAGAAGTAGGACAGACCAAGCGCCTTGCGCACCTCGTCCGTCGTACGCGCCGCCACTTCGCGCGCCTTCATCGTGCCTTCCTTGAGGATTTGCATGACCTGGCCCTTGTCCTTGGCCAGTTCCTCGCGGCGGGCGCGGATCGGCGCCAGCATGTCCTGCAGGATGCCTTCCAGGCGCTTCTTGACGACGGAATCGCCCAGGCCGCCGCGCACGTAATGCGCCTTCATCTCGGCCAGGCCTTCCTTGTCCGTGTCGAACGCGTCCAGGTACAGGAACGCGACGTTGCCTTCCAGGTGGCCCGGGTCGGATACCTTCAGGTGCAGCGGGTCCGTGTAGACCATCTTGACGGCGGCACGGATCTCGTCGGCGGACGCGCCCAGGTTGATTGTATTGCCCAGCGACTTGCTCATCTTGGCCTTGCCGTCGATGCCCGGCAGGCGGCCGACTTCCGGCACGATCGCCTTGCACTCGACGAGGATGTCGCGGCCGGCGTTGCGGTTGAACTTGCGCACGATCTCGTTGCACTGCTCGATCATCGGGATCTGGTCCTCGCCGACCGGCACGATGGTCGCCTTGAACGCGCTGATGTCGGCGGCCTGGCTGGCCGGGTAGGTGAGGAAGCCGGCCGGGATGTCGCGCTCGAAGCCGCGCAGGATGATTTCCTGCTTGACGGTCGGGTTGCGCTCGAGGCGCGCGACGGTCACGAGGTTCAGGTAATAAAACGTCAGCTCGGCCAGTTCCGGGATCTGCGACTGGATCAGGATGGTCGATTTGGCGGGGTCGATCCCTACGGCAAGGTAATCGAGCGCCACCTCGATCACGTTCCGGTGTACCTTACCGATATCATCCATATTGTCCGTGAGCGCCTGGGCGTCCGCGAGCATGATGAACTGGCGATATTGGTCCTGGTAAGTGACGCGATTGCGCAGGCTGCCGACGAAGTGGCCGAGGTGCAGCGGCCCGGTGGGACGGTCGCCGGTGAGGATGATGGGCGTGGTAGCGGTAGGGGTTTGCAGACTCATCGAGTTTTCCTTGGGTGATTGACCGCCCTGCCTCGATCCTGCTGCGCCAACAAAAACGCCACCTTGGAATCGAGGCGGCGTTTCGGAATACCTATCCAATTCACTGGCCGCGCGCAATCAGCGGCGCCACCAGGTGAGAACAGGATGTGGATACGAAAAATTCATGGATGGCATGGTTGCAGGTTGACGCGTCGCTGTCAACCGCCACCACTCGAAAGCCAAAACGCTTCCCCGACTTTTTTGCCAGTTCGGGGCCATGCCGGATTTTTTGTTGCAATAAAACTAACAAGATTGGTGATTTATGGATTCTACGAAGAGCACGAACAGCCACGCCCGCCCTCTCGAACTGTGGGGCGGCCTCGAATGCACCGTCAACCGCGTCCGCGACGACTACTTCCACCAGCTCGACCGTAACGGCCACGCCTCCCGGGCCGACGACATCGCCCGTTTCGCTTCCCTCGGCATCCGCGCCATCCGCTACCCCGTGCTGTGGGAACGCACGGCGCCGGAAGGCATCCATGCCGCCGACTGGACCTGGCCCGACGAACGCCTGAACGCGCTCCGCGCCCACGGCGTCACGCCCATCGCGGGCCTGATCCACCACGGCAGCGGCCCCCGTCACACGAGCCTCGTCGACCCCGCGTTCGCGGAACAGCTGGCGGAATACGCCGGCGCCGTGGCCGCGCGCTATCCGTGGATCGAGTACTACACCCCCGTCAACGAACCGTGCACGACGGCCCGCTTCGCCGGGCTGTACGGCGTGTGGTATCCCCACGGCCGCGACGACCGCACGTTCGTGCAGGCCCTGCTGAACCAGTGCCGCGCCGTGGTGCTGGCGATGCGCGCCATCCGCGCCGTGAATCCGGACGCGAAACTGGTGCAGACGGACGATCTCGGCAAGACCTACAGCACGCCCGAGATGGCCAAAGTCGCCGAGTTCTACAACGAGCGCCGCTGGCTCGCGTGGGACCTGCTGTGCGGCATGGTCGGTCCCGAGCACGCCCTGTGGTCGTATCTGACGAAGACCGGTATTCCGGCCGAGGAATTCCTGTGGTTCCGCGACAACCCGTGCCCGCCGGACGTCATCGGCGTCAATTACTATGTGACGAGCGAGCGCTGGCTCGACCACCGTCCGGACCGCTATCCGGCGCACCACCGCGGCGTGGCCGACGGCATCCCGTGCGCCGACATCGAGGCCTCGCGCGCGCTCGCGACGCCCACGGCCGGCATCGCCCCGCTGCTGCACGAGATCTGGGACCGGTACCACATCCCGCTCGCCGTCACCGAGGCCCACATCGACGCCAACCGCGAAGACCAGTTGCGCTGGCTGCTGGAGATCTGGGAAGCGGGCAAGGAAGTGCGCGCGAACGGCGTCGACCTGCGCGCCGTCACCGTCTGGTCGCTGCTGGGCTCGTTCGACTGGAACAGCCTCGTCACCTGCAACAACGGTTATTACGAACCGGGCCCGTTCGACGTGCGCGCGCCGGAACCGCGTCCGACGGCCGTCGCGCGCATGATGCGGGAACTGTCGGCCGACGCGCCGCTGTCGCACCCGGTGCTGCGCGGCCAGGGCTGGTGGTGAGAACAGGATGTGGATACGAAAAATTCATGGATGGCATGGTTGCAGGTTGACGCGTCGCTGTCAA
>NZ_JBKYMO010000326.1:0-6590 GCF_047302915.1 Massilia sp. CT11-108
CCCGGCTTGAACAGTTCGAACTGCAGGCCGCGGGCGCGGCCGGGCCGGTGCCAGTCGCGCGCGACGGCCAGCGTATCGAGTGCCTCGTCGACTTCGCCGTACAGCACGCGCGCCATGCCCAGCTCCAGTCCCAGCAGCGTGCAGCCGGTGCGGATGGCTTCGTCGGCGGACGCCAGCGGGCGCAGCGCGTCGGCCACCGTCAGTTCGAACGCGGCGCGGCGCTCCGCCTGCACGCGGTTCGTCGTCTCGATGACGGTGCAATACAGGCCCGCCACGCGGCCGTGGCCGTCGTGCAGCGGCGAATACGAGAACGTGAACCATGTCTGCTCGCGGAATCCATGACGCTCCATTGTGAGCGGCAGGTCTTCGAAATACGCGGACTTGTTGGACAGCGCGCGATCGACGAGCGGCACGAGGTCGGGCCAGATCTCGGCCCAGACATGCTGGAACGGCGCGTCGAACGCGGCGGGGTGCTTGGCGCCGAGGATCGTGGCGTAGGCGTCGTTGTACAGGAAGCGCAGGTCCGCGCCCCAGGCGAGGAACATCGGGAACGCGGAGCTGACCGTCATCGACACGGCGGTCGCCAGTTCGGGCGGCCAGTCTTCCGGCGGCCCGAGCGGCGACGTGCTCCAGTCGTGCTCCTGCAGGAGACGCCGGACTTCGCTCTCTCCGCCGAGACCGGCAGTGGTACGCAGAATGTCAGCCATGGCCGATTCTCGCATACCTGGCGGCGGGGCCCATGCACGATTGCAACTTCGTGTCCGAGCCCACCCGAGGGATTTACAGTTTGATGAAATGCTCGCGGTAGTAGCGCAGCTCTTCGATCGACTCGATGATGTCGGCCAGTGCCGTGTGCTTCTGCGCCTTCTTGAAACCGGACGCCAGCTCCGGCTTCCAGCGGCGGCACAGTTCCTTCAAGGTGGACACGTCCAGGTTGCGGTAGTGGAAGAACGCTTCCAGCTTCGGCATGCCGCGCGCCATGAAGCGGCGGTCCTGGCAGATCGAGTTGCCGCACATCGGCGATTTATTGGCCGGCACCCACTGCCTCAGGAAGGCGATCAGCTGTTCCTCGGCCTGGGCTTCGTCGATGGTCGACGCCTTGACGCGGTCGATCAGGCCCGAGCGGCCGTGCGTGCCCTTGTTCCAGTTGTCCATCTTGTCCAGCGTCGCATCGCTCTGGTGGACGGCGATCACGGGGCCCTCGGCCAGCACGTTCAGGTTGGCGTCCGTGACGACGGCGGCCACTTCGATGATACGGTCGTTGTCCGGGTCCAGGCCGGTCATCTCCATGTCGATCCAGACGAGGTTGAATTCGTTCGGGCGCGGGGTGGATACTTCGGTGGGGTTGGCTTGTGACATAATTCTCTCTTCGCTTAAAAGCTTTTTAATCAGTCGGGGTCAGAGCATTAATTTGGCGAGGTCAGAGCACAATCGTGAAAACCGTGCTCTGACCCCGCAAGCCAAAATTCGTGCTCTGACCCCGAAAAACAGGATTTTCTCACAGGCATAGAATGCTTTCATCCGCGTTTTCGGTTTTGTTCGTCGTCTTTCTCCTGCTCACGCTCGGCCTGAGGTACTGGCTGGCGCGCCGCCACATCCGTCACGTGCTGGCGCACCGCGCGCAGGTGCCGGCCGAATTCGCCGCCAGGATTCCCCTGTCCGCCCACCAGAAGGCCGCCGACTACACGGTCGCCAAGACCCGCTTCGGGCTGTGGGCCGCGCTGTGGAACACGCTCGTGCTGACCGGTTTTACCCTGCTGGGCGGCCTGCAGGCGCTGTCGACGGCGCTTCTGCACGCGCTTGGCCCCGGTATGGTGCACCAGATTCTGCTGATCGTCGCGTTCGCCGTCGTCTCCGGTGCGCTCGACCTGCCGTTCTCGTACTACCGCCAGTTCGTTCTGGAAGAGCGCTTCGGCTTCAACAAAATGACGGTCGGGCTGTGGATCGCCGATGCCGTCAAGGGCGGCCTCGTCGGCGCCGTCATCGGCCTGCCGCTGCTGTGGGTCGTCCTCACCCTGATGGACAAGACGGGCGCCCTGTGGTGGCTGTACGCCTGGCTCGTGTGGAGCGGCTTCCAGCTGCTGATGATGGTGTTGTACCCGACCGTCATCGCGCCGATCTTCAACAAATTCACGCCGCTCACGGACGACAAGCTGAAGGAGCGCATCGAAGGCCTCATGACGCGCGTCGGCTTCGCGGCCAAGGGCCTGTTCGTGATGGACGGCAGCAAGCGCTCCGCGCACGGCAACGCTTATTTCTCCGGCTTCGGTTCGAATAAACGCATCGTGTTCTTCGACACCCTGCTGTCGCGCCTGGCCCCGGAAGAGATCGAGGCCGTGCTGGCGCACGAGCTGGGCCACTTCAAGCTGAAGCACATCATCAAGCGCATCGGCGTGCTGTTCGCACTGTCGCTCGCGTTCCTCGCCCTGCTCGGCTGGCTCAAGACGCAGGTGTGGTTCTACACGGGCCTGGGCGTGCTGCCGCTGCTGGGCCAGTCGAACGATGCGATGGCCCTGCTGCTGTTCTCCCTCGTGCTGCCCGTGTTCACGTTCCCGTTCTCGCCACTGACGTCGATCACGTCGCGCAAGCACGAATTCGAGGCGGACGCGTTCGCCGCGAGCCACAGCGATGCGCGCGACCTCGTGTCGGCCCTCGTCAAGATGTACGAGGACAATGCCTCCACGCTGACGCCGGACCCGATCCACTCCGCGTTCTACGATTCGCACCCGCCGGCCTCGGTGCGCATCCGTCACCTGCGCCTGGCGGGGGTCGCATGAGCCTGATCGACCGCCACTGCGTGCACGATGCGCCCGCGCTCGACGACGCGACGATCCAGTCCTTGTTGACCGAGGTGCCGGACTGGCGCATCGATGGTAACCGTCTTCAACGCGAATTCGTGTTCCGCGACTTCCACGAGACGATGGAATTCGTGAACGCCCTCGCCTTCATGATCCACCGCGAAGACCACCACCCGGACCTCACCGTCGGCTATCGCCGCTGCACGGCGTCGTGGACGACGCATTCGGCCGGCAACCGCCTGTCCGACAACGATTTCATCTGCGCAGCCAGGGCGGACGCGCTGTACACGGGACGGGCTGGCGCATGAGCAAGCATGAATTTACAGGGACGATCGTCGCCGCGCACGGCCGCCATTACCTCGCCGACGTCGACGGCGAATTCCTCCAGTGCGTCACGCGCGGGAAAAAGACCAACGTGGCGGTGGGCGACATCGTCCACCTGAAGCGCACGTCGAACGACCAGGCCGTGATCGAAAAGATCGCCGAGCGCACGACCTTGCTGTACCGCTCCGACCAGTACAAGAGCAAGCTGCTGGCGGCGAACATCACGCGCCTGTTCATCGTCATCGCGACGGAACCGGGCTTCGCCGACGACCTCGTGTCGCGCGCCCTCGTCGCCTGCGAGGCGGCCGGCGTGGACGCCCACCTCATCCTGAACAAGGTCGACCTCGAGCCCAACCTCGCCCGCGCGCGCGAACGCGCGAGCCTGTACACGCGCCTCGGCTACCCGCTGCACGAAGTGTCGGCGAAGACGCATCCCGACGACACGGTCGCGGCATTGACGCCGCTGCTGCAGGACCAGTCTTCCATCCTGATCGGCCAGTCCGGCATGGGCAAGTCGTCGATCGTGAACCTGCTCGTGCCGGACGCCGACATCGCCGTGCGCGAAATCTCGGAAGCGCTGGACACCGGCAAGCACACGACGACTTTTACGCGCCTGTACAAGTTGCCGGCCGGCGGCACCCTGATCGACTCCCCGGGCTTCCAGGAATTCGGCCTGTACCACCTGACGGAAGGCATGCTGGAACGGGCGTTCGTCGAGTTCAAGCCCTACCTGGGCGGCTGCAAGTACTACAACTGCCGCCACCTGGCGGAACCGCAGTGCGCGGTGCTGCAGGCGGTCGCGGACGGCAAGATCGCGAAGCTGCGCCACGAGCTGTACGCGCAGCTGCTGCACGAGTCCGCGCAGACGTTGTACTGACAACTTTTCCGCTTGGCTCCAAATGCAATTTCCCGGAAAGCAAGCAAAAACGCTTATAATCCAAGAGATTATCGTATCTCAGGCACAAAAATGGCTGGCACGACTCCCACCAACATCAAGCATTTCCTGCAGTTCTCCGACTTCACCCGCGACGAGTTCGAGTACCTGATCGAGCGCGCGACCGTCATCAAGCGCAAGTTCAAGAACTACGAGATCTACCACCCGCTCGTCGACCGCACGCTGGTCATGGTGTTCGAAAAGAATTCCACGCGCACGCGCCTGTCGTTCGAAGCGGGCATGCACCAACTGGGCGGCGCCGCGATCTACCTGAACACGCGCGACAGCCAGCTGGGCCGCGGCGAGCCCGTCGAGGACGCCGGCCAGGTCATGTCGCGCATGTGCGACATCATCATGGTCCGCACGTTTGGCCAGGACATCATCGAGCGCTTCGCGGCCAACTCGCGCGTGCCGGTCATCAACGGTCTCACGAACGAACACCATCCGTGCCAGGTGCTGGCCGACATCTTCACGTACTACGAGCACCGCGGCTCCATCGTCGGCAAGACGGTGGCGTGGATCGGCGACGCCAACAACATGCTGTATTCCTGGCTGCAGGCGGCGGAAGTGTTCGGCTTCCACCTGAACGTGTCCACGCCGAAGGGCTACGACATCGATCCGCAGCTGGTCTCCACGAAGAACTACACCTTCTTCGAGAACCCGTCCGACGCCTGCGCCGGCGCGCACCTCGTCAACACGGACGTGTGGACGAGCATGGGCTACGAAAAGGAAAACGCCGAGCGCCTGAAGGCATTCGACGGCTTCATCGTCGACGAAGCGAAGATGGCGCGCGCGAGCGGCGACGCGCTGTTCATGCACTGCCTGCCCGCGCACCGCGGCGAGGAAGTGTCGGCCGGCGTCATCGACGGTCCGCAATCCGTCGTCTGGGACGAGGCCGAGAACCGCCTGCACGTGCAGAAGGCGCTGATCGAATACCTGCTGCTGGGCCGCATCGAAGATAAATAATCGCACGACCACGACCATTGAGCCTGATCGTCGGCCCGCTGAGGGCCGGCTGACCATCATCCCCCTCCACATCTGACACCACTGGAATCTCCATGAGCGACATTAACAAAGTAGTCCTCGCCTACTCGGGCGGCCTCGATACCTCCGTCATCCTGAAATGGCTGCAGGATAACTACAAATGCGAAATCGTCACCTTCACCGCCGACCTGGGCCAGGGTGAAGAGCTGGAACCCGCGCGCGCCAAGGCGCTGAAGTTCGGCATCAAGCCGGAAAACATCTACATCGACGACGTGCGCGAAGAATTCGTGCGCGACTTCGTGTTCCCGATGTTCCGCGCCAACACCGTCTACGAAGGCGAATACCTGCTGGGCACGTCGATCGCGCGTCCGCTGATCGCCAAGCGCCTGATCGAAATCGCCAACGAAACCGGCGCCGACGCCGTGTCGCACGGCGCGACCGGCAAGGGCAACGACCAGGTGCGCTTCGAGCTGGGCGCGTACGCGCTGAAGCCGGACGTCAAGATCATCGCCCCGTGGCGCGAGTGGGACCTGCTGTCGCGTGAAAAGCTGCTGAAGTATGCGGAAGACGCCGGCATCGAGATCGACATGAAGCACAAGAACGGCGGCGCGCCGTACTCGATGGACGCCAACCTGCTGCACATCTCGTTCGAAGGCCGCCACCTGGAGAACCCGAGCGCGGAAGCCGAGGAATCGATGTGGCGCTGGACCGTGTCGCCGGAAGCGGCACCGGACCGGGCGGAATACCTGGACATCGAATTCCAGAACGGCGACATCGTGGCCCTGAACGGCAAGCAGCTGACCCCGGCCGCCGTGCTGACGGAACTGAACCGCCTGGGCGGCAAGCACGGCATCGGCCGCCTGGACCTGGTGGAAAACCGCTACGTCGGCATGAAGTCGCGCGGCTGCTACGAAACCCCGGGCGGCACGATCATGCTGAAGGCGCACCGCGCCATCGAATCGATCACGCTGGACCGCGAAGTGGCGCACCTGAAGGACGACCTGATGCCGCGCTATGCGTCGCTGATCTATAACGGCTACTGGTGGGCACCGGAACGCGTCGCGCTGCAGACGCTGATCGACCACACGCAAAAGAGCGTGAACGGCTGGGTGCGCGTCAAGCTGTACAAGGGCAACGTGATCGTCGTCGCGCGCGATTCGAAGACGGATTCGCTGTTCGACCAGACCATCGCCACGTTCGACGAAGACGGCGGCGCGTACAACCAGGCGGATGCGGGCGGTTTCATCAAGCTGAACGCGCTGCGCATGCGGATCGCGGCGAACGCGCGCAAGAAACGCGGCCAGTAATTTTTGAAGGTCGAGTAAAAGCCGCCGGTCTGCGAGGACCGGCGGCTTTTTCATGCACGTACCCTCAAGACCGTCGCCCCTGCGGAGGCAGGGGCCCAAGTTGCACGCGTTTCGGCAGCGCGTAAAAATTGGGTCCCCGCCTCCGCGGGGACGACGGCTGGGTAATAAAAAAAGCCGTCCTCCCGCTCACGCGAAAGGACGGCAAAGGGAGGCGCACCGCTTGATCCCCGCCCCACCCCGCAC
>NZ_JBKYMO010000327.1:0-6575 GCF_047302915.1 Massilia sp. CT11-108
GCCAGCCGGAAGAGCCAGTCAAGAGAATTTGCATGTTCGATGTCGATCTCGTGGGGTGCCGTTCGTCGTCAGGATGCAGGACAGGTTTTCCAACCAACATTATGACAAGAGGACATCATGAACAAGCAAATCATCTTCAACCTGCCGGTGCAGGACCTCGATCGTTCGAAGGCCTTCTTTTCGGCGCTCGGCTTTACGCTCAATTCCCGCTACAGCAACGAGAATGCACTGTTCATGAACATCGTGGACGACGCCCTGCACGTCATGCTGATGACGGAAGCGTTCTTCGAATCCCTCATCAGCAAGCCGGCCGTGCGGGCGCGTGATGCCAACGAGGTGATCATCTGCCTGAGCTGCGAAAGCCGGGAAGAAGTCGACAGCCTGATCGCCCGCGCGCAAGCGGCGGGTGCGCGGATTCCGCACCCGCCCGAGGATCATGGCTTCATGTACGACCAGGGCTTCGAGGACCTCGACGGCCATCTGTGGAACCTGGTCTGGACGGCGCCGCAGGAATGACCCGTCAGGGCAGCTGTACGCGGACCACGCCGTCGCCGACGGTCACATAGAGACGGCCCTTGTCGTCGATCGCCAGGCCTCCTGGATTGTTGAGGCCGCCGGGGAGGGGGCCGGGGCGCGTCTGCTGCAGGCCAACCTGGCCGGCCACGGTGCTGACCACGCCGGCCGGCGTGATCTTGCGGATCGTCTGGTTGCCGCCGTCGACGACGTACAGATTGTCCGCTTTGTCGATCACCATATCTCCCGGACCGTTGAATTGCGCCGCCGTGCCGGGACCATCGGCCGCGCCGGGTTTGTCGGCGGTGCCCGCGAAGATGCTGGCCGAGCCGCCCGGGGTCACTTTGACGATGATGTGGCGGACGTAGTCCGATATGTATCCGTTGCCGGCGCGGTCCACCGCAAGGCCGCCCAAGTACTCGCCCAGCATGCCGGCGGTGGCGCTCAAGTCGGTCGGATACTGATAGGTCACAGGAGGGCTTGGGTCGGAATAGCCCGACACGACCGAGCCGGACTCCTGGACGAACAGGAGGCGGCCGCCGCCGTTGCGGTCCAGGGTCCGCCAGCCTCGATGTTGTGCTTCGTGGCTCCCGGTAGCCGGGCTGCTGGAACCGCCGCCAACCATGATCGCGGTTGTGGCATATAGCGTGCCGTCGGGGCCGAGTGCCAGCGCGGACGGATTGTCCCCCAGGCTCTGCGGCAGAAAGCGGTTCGCGGGCGCATGCGTCGGGAACCTCGACAGCGACATCGTGCTGGTCACCCCGTCCAGCGTGATGCGTCGCAGGGCGACGGCAGGCGACCCGTCATAAGACTGATAGCGCCATCCATCGAGGGCGTAGAGCACCTGGCTGTTCTTATCGAAAAGAAGCTGCGAGATCTGCTTCGTAAAGCCTGCCGCGTTGCCGGTGCCGTCCGTCCCCGGAGGCACGCCATCCTTGCCGACAAAGTCGGACACGACGCCGTCCTGCGTCAGTTTGAAAATCGTGGCATTGGCGTCGTTCGCCACGAACAATGTGTCGTCCGGGCCGACCGCGATGCCGGCCCTGACGTAGTTGCCGGTTGGGTTCCTGGCCAACAGGACGATGGCCTGGTTGTTCACCGGCGGCGTGCCAGAGCCCGTCGTATCCGATGAGCCGCCTCCACCGCCGCACGATGTCAACAACGCGACGGCCGCTGCGACGAGGATGGCACGGCGTGTGGATACGGTGGCAGGTATGTTGAACACAGTTCGATCTCTTTCTATCGTAAGCCTGGCCGGAGTGGCCACGGCATGCACGATAGCAAGAAAACGATATAAAAATTCTCACGAATGGTCACGACGAGAATGCCGCGGTTTCATTTCTTCGCTGCAGGAGCTGGCAAACCCGTCAACGCGCCGGTCAGGTAAGTTTTCATGCGCGAGGCGAACCGCCGCTCGACCAGGACGTGCACGCCATACGCGGCACCCAGCACGGCGGCGATCATGCCCCAGAGCAGCAGATGGGCGCTTACCGTCGGGTAGAAGCGATTGAACACGAGATAGCCGATGTTCTGGTGCAGCAGATACAGCGGATAGCTGATCGCCCCGGCCAACGGCCAGCGATAGCGGGCGATCGAGCCCGTCCGGCCCAATGCGACCAGCAGCATCACCAGGAAGAACAGGGTCAGGATGCCGATGACGATACCGCCGTTCAAGGTCGACATGGCGTTCTCGGCGCGCACCTTGCGCACGATAACTTCCGACTGGAAGAGGGCGAGGCCCCAGGAGCCTGCGAGCACCGTCAGGCTGCTCACGGCCGCACCCTGTTTCCAGATCAGGAAGCAGGTGGCACCGGCGATGAAATACGCCGCGTAATCGAAGATCAGCAGGGTACGGACGGCATGCAGCGCGCCTGCGGGCAGCCACGCGTCCGGGAACAGCGCGACGAGTGCGAGCGCGATACATGCCAGCAGCCACATGACGAGGTAGCGCTGCGCCTGGTGAATTTTTCCGATGACCAGGAGCGCGGCCACCAGTGCATAAAACCGGATCTCGACCAGCAACGACCAGTAAGCCCCTTCCAGCAACGGCACCCTGAACAGGTCGGCGACCATCGTCATGTTGACGGCGTACTGGACGAACGTGACATTGCGTGGCGTGGCCAGTGCGATGCTGGCCAGGAAAGTGATCGTGCAACAGGTCCAGAATGCGGGGTAGAGCCGCACGACGCGGGAGATGCAGAAGTCGCGCAGGCGTGCGCTGGCGGCCGCAGTCATCAGGACGACGAATCCGCTGATCATGAAAAACAGTTCGACCCCGAGGAAGCCATACTCGGCGACGGGCGCCAGCAGCGGGTACGGCATTGCCGAGAAGCCGCCGGCCGGCCCACGGTAGGCGTAGTGAAAAAAGACGACGGAGAGCGCCGCCAGGAATCGCAGAAGATCGATTTCGTTGACTCTGGTGCGTGTCATGGCGTGAACCTCCAGGCGGCGGATTCAATGGTGCGCGACCATGCCCGCGGGCGCGATGGCCCCCGGTGCCGTACTTCGCGTCCGTGGTTGGACGCGCTTGTCCAGCATCTGCCTGCTCGAGATCGCAAACAGGAGGAAGATCCAGATCGGGGCCTCGTAGAAATACATGATGCAATACGCGGGGATCAGGACGATGATCGCCGCCAGGATGATGCCGTGCAGGGCGAATATGCGCAGCAGGATCAGCGCCAACGGCAACGTCACGATAATGCCGCCGCGGCTGACCAGGTTCAGGATGACGCCGATGTCCTGGTAGTGGCATCCGATGCAAGGATCCGTTCCATAACCGAATCCCGTGAATTTCTCTTCCAACCCGGCATCCAGGTATGTGTTTATGCCCTGCATCTTGAACGACAGGCTGGGATCGTTGCCGCCGAAGCGGGTCATCAGGTGGTCGATGAAATTGGAGGCGTAAATGTAGAAAACGACGACGGACAGTGCGATGACGATTTCGAGCAAGCCGATGCGCTTGCGCCACAGCCAGCCGAGCAGCAGCAACAGCGCGGAAACGAAGAAGATCGAGGATGCTGCATGCGTCATCAGGACGGAAATGATGGTCCCGACGGCCAGGACGATGAGCTTTTTGCTGAACTCGGCCGAAAATGCGTAGATGGCCAGCATGCACGATACGTAGTTGGTGTAAGTGCCGGGCTCCACATGCAGGCCCGCAAAGCGGGCGATGTTGAAGTATTCCTCGGTGACGCGGCTTTCCGTGCCGAACACGAGTTGATGAACGTCGTAGATCGTATGCGTGACGAAATAGTACAGGATCACCTGAATGGTCAGCGTCAGTACGTTGATCCCGATCAGGCATGCCAGCGCCGCTTCGAATTCCCTCCTGTACGAGAATCGCGTTTCGAATATCGCGATGGCCAACGCCAGGTTGGCGGCGATCAGGAGGACGAATTGCGGTGGCACCGGCTTGACGACGACCACGTGAAAAACCAGTGTGAACAGCAGCGTCGCCACGAGCAGGGAGGGCAGTTTCACCCGGATCTTCCCGAGAAACACCAGAGGCGACATGGCCACCATGGCCACGCCGGCCGCGAGATACTTGGGCAGCATCGTGGCGCGGGTTCCCGATTCTTCGAAAGGCGTGAATAACAGGAAGAGCGCGACGAGAAACGCCAGGAAGAACAAGATCGAGAAACCGGACGGAGAGCGCTTGTGCTTCATGGCTGGACCAAGATTTCCGGGATGAAAAAGGTCGCCGAAGTCCCCCGTCCGGGGACGGGGTGGCTGGCGCACACCCGTCAAGCATGCGCTACGATGCTGAAGCTCGTTTGATGTGACTCAACTAGAAGCGGCTGGTCAGCATCAGGGTGACGCTGCGCGGACTGCCCGGTGCGTGCAGCGACTGCGCGCCGTCGTGCCACACATAGTCGTAGTAGCGGTCCGCCACATTGCGGACCTGGAGCTCCACGTCCAGGTTGTTGCCGAGGCGGTAGGCGGCCGAGAGGTTGACGACGGAATACGCCCCGAACTTGCCGGTGGTGTTGGTCCGGTCCAGGAAATAGCTGCCCTGGCCATTGATCGAGCCGGACAAGCGCAGCACGTCGCTGACGTTGAAGTCCGCGCCCGCGTTGTACAGCAGATGCGGCGTGTGATCGATCTCGTTGCCCTGCGTGGCGATCGACGCGTCGTCCGCCTTGACGATGCGCGCGCGTTGCACGGCGGCGCCCACCCACACGCCCAGGCGCGACGTCGGCCGCAGGTTCAACTGCAGGTCCACGCCCCGGCGCCGCGTCTCGCCGATGTTCTCCGCATCGTTGGCCGGGTCGTTCATCTTGCGCCGGGCCTCGTTCGACGCATATTGCTCCCACACCGCGAGCCGGCCTTCCACGCCTTGCGCAGGGCGGAACTTGACGCCGGTCTCCCAGCCATCGTTGATCGACGGCGACAGGTCGCTGGTCTGGTTGACCTTGTAGGTGGCGGTGCCGATGCCGATCTGGAACGTGCGGCCGACGTTCCCGTACACGGACCAGGCGTCGTTGACCTGGTACACGGCGGACAGCTTCGGTTGGCGGATCAGTCCAAAGTCGTTGATGCCGTAGACGCGGCCGTCCAGCAGGTTCGTGTAGCTGCCGGTGAGCTTGTCGACGCGCAGCGCCGGTGTGATGGTGAGTGCGGCGGCCGGTTTGTAGATCGCCTGGATGAAGCCGCCAGCCGTGTTCAGGTC
This sequence comes from Massilia sp. CT11-108, assembly GCF_047302915.1. Lineage (NCBI taxonomy): Bacteria > Pseudomonadati > Pseudomonadota > Betaproteobacteria > Burkholderiales > Oxalobacteraceae > Massilia > Massilia sp. CT11-108. The sequence continues at coordinate 5,183 of NZ_JBKYMO010000327.1, forward strand.
GAACTGCTGGTCGCGGGTCCGGGATTGCCGCACCTCGCTCGCGGTGAACCAGCGCTGGCTGGCGTTGTCCTGGCGCTCCGTGTCCAGCCCGCCGACGACACGGAGCTGGCCGGTCGGGCGCCACGTCAACGTCGTCGAGGCGCCGGTGTGGTTTTCCTCGATCGTGCGTTCCTGCTGGCGCACCCCGGCGGAGAAGGTCACGTAGCGGTGGTCGTTCAGGGCATTGTGATAGACCTGCGCCGCCCAGAACAGCTGGCGCCCGAGCGCCGTCTCGGCCTGCAGGGCCACCTGGTCCATCCGGCGCGTGCCGCGGTCGGTGGCGTTGTGCGGCATCGACTGTTCCCAGTCCGCGCGGGCTTCCGCAGCCGTCAGGAAGCCCGGTTCGTCGGCACGCACTTCATGGTGGCGCACGATCAGGCCGTACCGGCTCGTGCCGTTGTCGGGCGAATAAAACCATTTGCCGGAGAAGGTGGACTTGTCCGCGTCCGAGTGGGCGCGGTAGCCGTCCGTCTTTTGCCAGCTCGCGGCGTAGTTCTGGGAGAAACCATTGCGGTCGATGCCAAGCGCCGCCTGCGCGTCGCGCGTGTCGAAGCTACCGTAGCCGAGGCGCGCCGCGCCGTAATTGCCGCCGATCTTCGTCACGACGTTGGCATTGCCGGCGATGTTGTGCAGGCCGTAGCGGGGATCGTTCGTGCCGCGCACGAGCTCGACGGCGCGGATGTCCAGCAGCGGCGCCAGGTCGAGGTAGGGCATCATCCCGTCGTTGCTGTTGCTGGGTATCCCGTCGATCAGCAGCTTGACGGCGTTGATCTCGCCTTCGCCCGTGAAGCCGCGGATCGAAATCTTGCCGGACGTCGTGCCCTGGCCATATTGCGTCAGCATCACGCCGGGGAGTTGGCCGAACAATTGCCAGTTGTGGCTGATTGCCTGTGTCGCGATCTTGCTCTCGTCCAGAAGGTCGACCGACGTCAGGACATTGCGTGTGGCCAGCGGCCCCGTTGCCTTGCCGACCACCGTGACCACACCGACCGTCATCGCCGGCGCCGCAGCGATGTCTGCCGTGTCCTGCGCGCGTGCCGACAGCGCGAAACACAGTCCGATGGCGAGAACGACCGTCTTCTTACGAAAAAACATCATCAAGTGTTGATAGAAAGAAAAGTTGGATCTTACCCCACATAAATTGGACTGTAAATTATAATGAGAATGATTCGCATTGAAACAACGGAACGGTATGCGCAGATTCATCTCATGGTTACACCGGTATGTCGGGCTGACGGCGGTGGTCGTGCTCATCATGAGCGGCATCACGGGCGCCGTCATTACCTTCGATGGCGAGATCGACCGGGCCGCGCACCCCGAGCTGCGCCGTGTCGAGCCGCGGCCGGGCGGCGCC
>NZ_JBKYMO010000328.1:0-6562 GCF_047302915.1 Massilia sp. CT11-108
CGCTGCCGGCGACCGTCTTCGGCGCCTTCGCCGGGCAGGCTGCGCTGTTCCAGCAATCGCAAAGCAGCCAATTGTGGCTGATCGCGATCGCCGTCGCCGCCATCTACGTCATCCTCGGCATGCTGTACGAAAGCTGGATCCATCCGGTGACGATTTTGCTGGGCATCCCGTCGGCCGCGGTGGGCGCCCTGCTGGCCCTGCGCATGACCGGCCTCGACCTGAGCTTCGTCGCCATGATCGGGATCCTGCTGCTGGTCGGGGTGGTCAAGAAAAACGCGATCATGATCATCGACTTCGCGCTCGACGCCCAGCGCCGCCTGGGGCTGGGGCCGGACGCCGCGGTGCGCCAGGCCTGCCTGCTGCGCTTCCGCCCGATCATGATGACCACACTGTGCGCTATCATGGGGGCCCTGCCGATCGCTTTGGGCCTGGGCAGCGGCGCCGAACTGCGCCAGCCGCTTGGCGTCGCGATCGTCGGTGGCCTGTTGCTGTCGCAGCTGATCACCCTGTTCATCACGCCAGTGCTGTATGTGTGGTTCGACCGGCTCGCCGCACCGCGCCGCACGTCTCCGCGGCGTGTCGCTGCGCCGATTGAGGCGACGGTGGAATGAGCCCGCGCCAGGGATAATAAACGGTTTGAAAGCGATCGAGAACGTGACCAAGATTCTGCTGGTGGAAGACCAGCCTACCGCCGCCGCCTACCTGTCCAAGGGCCTCAAGGAAGAAGGCATGGTGGTCGACGTCGCCCACGACGGGCCCGATGGCCTGCACCTGCTGCTGACCGTGCAATACGATCTGGCGATCCTGGACGTCATGCTGCCGGGCCTCGACGGCTGGACCATCCTTGAAACCGCACGCCGTGCGCAGCGCCAGACGCCGGTGCTGTTCGTCACTGCGCGCGATGCCATCGACGACCGCGTGCGCGGCCTCGAACTGGGGGCCGAGGACTATCTGGTCAAGCCGTTCGCGTTCAGCGAGCTGCTGGCAAGGGTGCGCGTTATCCTGCGCCGCAATGAGCGTTCGCCCGCGACGAGTGAGCCAACCGTGTTCGAACTGGGCGATCTCAGGGTCGACCTGCTCAAACATCGGGCCACACGTGGCACCGACCGGCTCGAACTGACTCCCAAGGAATTCGCGCTACTGTCGCTGTTGGTCCGGCGCCGTGGCGAAGTACAGTCGCGCACCGTGATCGCCGACCTGGTCTGGGACATGAATTTCGAGTCCGACACGAACATCGTCGAGGTGGCGATCCGGCGCCTGCGCACCAAGCTGGACGACCCCTATTCCGTCAAGCTCCTGCATACGGTACGCGGCGTCGGCTATGTTCTCGAAGTGCGCAATTAAGCTGTTCGACGCCGGGCGCTGGTCGCTGACGGCGCGCCTGAGCCTGTTCTTCGGCACGGCGACCGCAGTGATCGTGATCGGCGTCTCGGTCATGATGTACTCCGAGCTGGTGGAGCAGCTGCGCGACAAGGAGGAAGCCGAGCTGCGCGACGACCTCCAGATCCAGCGCGACGTGCTCGAACACCTGGCGCGCAGGCAGGTCCCCAGCCAGTGGCAGCACGAGTGGGGTGAGTACCAGGAGGATTACCAGAAATTTGCCTGGCAACTGGTGGCGCCGGACCGACTTGTCCTGGCTGCATCGTCGAACACGGCGCTATTTGGCGCCGCGCTCGCGCATGCCGGTATGCGGTCGGGCTTCGTGAGGTGGGCCGACCGGTCGCGCCAGCCGGTGCGTTATTACCTTGTACTCGACGTTGCGGCGGATCTGCCCGGCCGCGAAGCGGCGAAATTGCGGGGTCCTTCCCTCGGTCCTCGCGGCACGCTCCTGCGCGGCGTGCTGGATGTCTCGCAGGATCAGCACGTGCTGAGCGCCTACCGCGCCAAGCTGGCAGGTGTGATCGCCCTGGCAATCGTACTGTCCGCGGGCGCCGGCTGGCTGCTCGCCCGGCGTGGCCTGGCTCCGGTGCGGGCAATCAGCCGGGAAATCGGCCGCATCAACGCCGAGAAACTGCATGCCCGTATGGCGAGCGAGGCCTGGCCATCCGACCTGGGAGTGTTGGCCAGCGCCTTCGACGACATGCTGGCCCGGCTGGAGCAGTCGTTCGAACAGCTGACCCGCTTTTCCTCCGACCTCGCGCACGAGTTCCGGTCGCCGATCAACAACCTGGTCGCCGCTGCCAGCGTCACGCTGGCGCGCGCGCGCGCGCCGGCGGAATACCAGAACACCCTCGGCATCGTGGTCGAGGAAGGCCAGCGGCTCTCGCGCATGGTGTCGAGCATGCTGTTCCTCGCGCGCGCCGACAACGCCGGTCAGCACCTGCACCTGGAACGGGTGGCGCTGGCCGTCGAATTTCGCACGCTGGCCGACTTCTACGACATCGCGGCGGAAGAACAGGGCATCACCTTGGCGATCCACGGCGAGGCCGAACTGGACGCCGACCCCGTACTGCTGCGCCGCGCCCTGTCGAACCTGCTGACCAATGCCTTGCGCTACACCCCCCGTGGCGGCACGGTGAGGCTGTCGGCCGCGTGGGAGCACGACGCTGTCGTGATCGCGGTCAGCGACGACGGCGACGGTATCGCCGCCGAACACCTGCCCTTTCTATTCGACCGCTTCTACCGTGCCGACGCCGCACGCAGTTCGGCTGACAGCACGGGTCTGGGCTTGGCGGTGGTGCGCTCGATCGCCGAACTTCATGGCGGGACAGCCGAGGTCATTAGCACACCCGGCAAAGGCAGTACGTTTACGCTGCGTTTCCCGGCCAGGCAGACCATGCGCAATGAATTGTCATGAGTTCGGTAGGCGTGTGTCGCGCGAAAAAATGTTTAATGTGCGCGACCGCGACAACCAGAAATGAAAATGGCATACATCAGCGCAAAAGCGCTGATCTACAGATATGCTCGAGGAGGGGATGGGAATCGAACCCGCCTAAAGCGCTTTGCAGGCTGCTGCATAATCGCTTCGGCGCCGCAACACAACTAATGATTACGGGCTTTGAGCACGCTTAAAACAGTTCTGCACCGAGTATTTATGCTGCATAAAAAGCTCGCCGAAGCGAGCTTTTTTCAAATTACGAGAGCAATATTTCCAAAAGGAAATTTCACTCCCATTCAATCGTCGCCGGCGGTTTCCCCGAAATGTCATACACGACGCGATTGATACCGCGCACTTCGTTAATGATCCGGTTGGAGACCTTGCCCATCAACTCATGCGGCAGATGCGCCCACTGCGCCGTCATGAAGTCCAGCGTCTGCACGGCACGCAGCGCGACGACGTATTCATAAGTACGGCCATCGCCCATCACGCCCACCGATTTCACCGGCAGGAACACGGCGAACGCCTGCGACGTCGCCTCGTACCAGTTGGTCGGCGCCTTGCCGGCGTCGATGCCCGGCACGTGCGGCACTTCGAACGGGGTCTTGCGCAGTTCTTCGATGAAGATCGCATCCGCTTCGCGCAGCAGGTCGGCATATTCGCGCTTCACTTCGCCGAGGATGCGCACGCCCAGGCCCGGGCCCGGGAACGGGTGGCGGTACACCATGTCATGCGGCAGGCCCAGGGCGACGCCCAGCTTGCGCACTTCGTCCTTGAACAGTTCGCGCAGCGGTTCCAACAGCTTCAGGTTCAGCGTTTCCGGCAGGCCGCCCACGTTGTGGTGGCTCTTGATCGTCTGGCCCTTCTTGCCCTTGCCGGCCGATTCGATCACGTCAGGGTAGATCGTGCCTTGCGCCAGCCAGCGTGCGGCCGTCAGCTGCTTGGCCTGCTCCTGGAACACTTCGACGAATTCGCGGCCGATGATCTTGCGCTTCTGCTCCGGGTCGTTGACGCCGGCCAGGTGGCCCATGAACTGGTCGGACGCGTCGATGCGCAGCACCTTCACGCCGAGGTTCTTCGAGAACATGTCCATGACCATCTTGCCTTCGTCCTTGCGGAGCAGGCCGTGGTCGACGAAGACGCAGGTCAGCTGGTCGCCGATGGCGCGGTGGATCAGCGCGGCGGCCACGCTCGAGTCGACGCCGCCCGACAGGCCCAGGATCACTTCATCGCTGCCGACTTGCGCGCGGATCTTTTCGACGGCCTCGCTGATGTAGTCCGGCATGTTCCAGTCGCTCTTGCAGCCGCAGATCTCGTGCACGAAGCGGCCGATGATGGCTTCGCCCTGCGTCGTGTGCGTCACTTCCGGGTGGAATTGCAGCGCGTAGAAGCCGCGCTCTTCGTCGGCCATCGCGGCGATCGGGCAGCTCGGCGTCGAGCCCATCAGCTTGAAGCCCTGCGGCATGTCGAGGACCTTGTCGCCGTGGCTCATCCACACCTTCAGCATGCCATGACCCTCGTCCGTGACGAAGTCGTTGATGCCGTTCAGCAGTTTCGTATGGCCGCGGGCGCGCACCTCGGCGTAGCCGAATTCGCGGACTTTACCGTTCTCGACCTTGCCGCCCAGTTGCGCGGCCATCGTCTGCATGCCGTAGCAGATGCCCAGCACGGGCACACCCAGTTCGAACACGGCCTGCGGCGCGCGCGGCGAATCGCCTTCCAGCGTGGAGTTGTGGCTGCCGGACAGGATCACGCCGGAGGCGCCGTAGTTGCGGACGAAAGCGTCGCCGATGTCGTAGGGATAGACCTCGGAAAACACGCCGGCGTCGCGCACGCGGCGGGCGATCAGTTGGGTGACCTGGGAACCGAAGTCGAGGATGAGGATTTTCGAGTGCATGTATGTTTTGATAGTCAATGCAAAAACGCGGCCGGCTGGCCGCGTTTCGGGGGATCTTATTCCGTACGGTAGTTCGGCGCTTCCTTGGTGATCTGCACGTCGTGCACGTGCGATTCACGCATGCCGGCCGACGTGATCTCGACGAACTCCGCCTTCTCGCGCAGTTCTTCGATCGACGCGCAACCGCAATAGCCCATCGACTGGCGCACGCCACCGACCAGCTGATAAATGATCGCCAGCACGCTGCCCTTGTAGGCGACGCGGCCTTCGATGCCTTCCGGGACGAACTTGTCGGCCTTGCTCGACGCTTCCTGGAAGTAGCGGTCAGCGGAACCTTCGGCCATCGCGCCCAGCGAACCCATGCCGCGGTAGCCCTTGTAGCTGCGGCCCTGGTACAGGATCACTTCGCCCGGCGCTTCTTCCGTGCCGGCGAACATCGAACCCATCATGACGGTGTGCGCGCCGGCGGCCAGCGCCTTCGAGATGTCGCCCGAGTAGCGGATGCCGCCGTCGGCGATGCATGGGACGCCCGTGCCGGCCAGCGCTTCGGACACGTTCGAGATCGCGGTGATCTGCGGCACGCCCACGCCAGCCACGATACGCGTCGTGCAGATGGAGCCCGGGCCGATGCCGACTTTCACTGCATCGGCGCCCGCTTCCACCAGCGCGCGTGCGGCGGCGGCCGTCGCGATGTTGCCGCCGATGACGTCCACGTGCGGGTACGTCGTCTTGATCCATTTCACGCGGTCGAGGATGCCTTGCGAGTGGCCGTGCGCCGTGTCGACCACCAGCACGTCGACGCCGGCTTTCACCAGCAGGTCGACGCGTTCCTTGTCCTTGTCGCCCACGCCGACGGCCGCGCCGACGATCAGCTTGCCCTGCGCATCCTTCGACGCGTTCGGGTGTTCGTGCGACTTCAGGATGTCCTTGACGGTGATGAGGCCGCGCAGTTCGAACTCGTCGTTGACGACCAGCACGCGCTCCAGGCGGAACTTGTTCATCAGGCGCTTGGCTTCATCCGTGCCGGCGTCTTCCTTGACGTACACGAGCTTGTCGCGCGGGGTCATCTTGGCGCGCGCCTCGGCGTCCAGATCCTCTTCGAAACGCAGGTCACGGTTGGTGATGATGCCGACCACCTGCTTGCCCTCCACCACCGGGAACCCGCTGATGCCATGCTGCTGGGCCAGGGCCAGGACTTCGCGGATCTTCATCGTCGGCGGAATCGTGATCGGATCGCGCAGCACGCCGGCTTCGAAACGCTTCACGCGCGCCACTTCGCGCGCCTGGTCGGCCGGACGGAGGTTCTTGTGGATGATGCCGATACCACCTTCCTGGGCCATCGCGATCGCGAGGCGGGCTTCGGTCACGGTGTCCATGGCGGCGGACAGCAGCGGAATGTTCAGCGAGATATTCCGGGTCAGCTTGGTGCGCAGTGACGTGTTGGCCGGGAGGACGTTGGAGTAGGCCGGGACGAGCAGCACGTCATCGAACGTGAGTGCTTTCTGGAGGAGACGCATAGTTTATTTCCTATAGGCGCAAAAGCGAATTATACAGAAACTCCAGGAAAACGTCGCAAGCCTGGCAAAAAACGACTGAAATCACCCGAAACGCGCGATTGACAGTGGCCGCCAGGCATGGCGAAATCAGCACATGAACCGTTACCCTCTTCTGTTGCTGGCCGCCTTCCTGGCCGCACCGGCCTACGCCCAGTATTCCTGGATCGACGACCACGGCACCCGCGTGTTTTCGGACCGCCCGCCGCCGCCCGGCACGCCGCCGTCGCGCATCCTGAAAACGCCGCGCGGCGTGGCGTCGACCGAAGCCACGCCAGCCGAGGCCAACAAGCC
>NZ_JBKYMO010000329.1:0-6558 GCF_047302915.1 Massilia sp. CT11-108
CCTCCGCATCCACCCCGAACACAGCGCCGGACCCGCTCGGCAGCGACGCCAGCGCCGACGGCTGGGCACGTCCCGCCGGGCAGGCCGATGTGCCGCCCGACATCAAGGCCCTCGGCGTCACCCAGTTGATCGTGCCGGCCCGCGCGCCCGATTGCGACACCGACCTGCAGACCCAGGTCGCGCCGACGGGCGATCCGTGGCCGGCGCAGTCCGGCTACATCGACGGTTATCCGCTCGGCAACCAGGGCGACGAGATGCAGGTATTGGTCGACAACAGCAACAATCCGTCGCCTGTGCTGGTCAAGATCTACGACCTCGACCGCCGCTCGAACGTGCGCCACGCCTACGTGCTGGGCCGCGCCAAGTTCCTGATCGATAAACTCGCGGCCGGCAAGTATGAAGTCCGTTACCAAAACATCATGATCGGCGGTGCCCGCCCCGAATGCGCCCCCGGCCACCGCGCGCCGCTGCGCCAGGCTGCCGCACGCCAGCCCGGCGCCTGATAACCGAAAGTGTGGTTTTTCGCGACATTTCACCAGTTTGATGGTGGGTGAAATTCAAGAATTTAGTTCCCTGGACGTAATATACTCAGTAGACCACACGGGCCCATGCAGCCCGCCAGCCCATCGCAGGCACACACGGAAAACCGGGACATGAACGAACTTGACGGCCTCAACGCCCTGATCATCGAGCCGCACGCCGGGATGCGCTCGACGATCCACAACATGCTGAACATGTGCGGCCTGAGCAAGATCGACCACGTCGGCAGCTCCAACCAGGCCGTCAAGCACCTCGGCCTGAAGCAGTACGACCTGATCCTGTGCGAATACGCGCTGGAAGGCGGCCAGGACGGCCAGCAACTGCTCGAGGACGTGCGCCACCACAAGCTCATGCCGCTGTCGACCATGTTCTTCATGGTCACGGCCGAAGGCGATTACGGCAAGGTCGTCAGCGCCGCCGAACTGGGCCCCACCGACTACGTCCTGAAACCGTTCACGGCCGACCGCCTGCTCGAACGCATCGCGCGCGGGCTGGAACGGAGAAATGCGCTGCTGCCCGTGTACGACCTGATGGAGGCGGGCAGCCAGCGCGAGGCGATCGCCGCCTGCCTCGACGGGGAAGAACGCCATCCGCGCTACCTGGTCGACTTCATGCGCCTGCGCGCCGAGCTGCACATGTTCCTCGGCGAGCCGCACGAAGCGGAGCCGCTCTACCGCCAGCTCGTCGAGACCAAGGCCATCGCCTGGGCGCGCCTGGGCCTGGCCAAGACGCTGTTCCTGCGCGAGCGCTACGACGAAGCGCGCGCGATGCTCGAAGAGCTCGTCGACGCCAACAAGAACTTCGTCGACGCCTACGACTGGCTCGCGCGCACCCACGAGGCGGCCGGCGCGCTCGATGCGGCGCAGGCCGTGCTGACGGAGGCAGTGACGGTCTCCCCGCACGCGGTGCGCCGGCTGCGCAAGCTGGGCGAAACGGCGCTGGAGGCGGGCGACCACGACACGGCCGAGAAGATCCTCAAGCAGGTCGTCAGCAAGGCCAAGTATTCCGAATTCAAGGACCCGCAGGACCACGTGCGCCTCGTGCAGACGCTCGTGCGCAAGGGCGACCCGGTGCAGGCCGCGGCCGTCATCCGCGACCTGGACAAATCGATGGCGTTCCAGAAGCACACGCCGCTGTGCAGCGCGATCGCGTCGAGCCTCGTGCACGAATACACGGGCAACGAGGCGCGCCTCGCGGAATCGCTGGCGGCGGCCCTCGCGGCCAGCCAGGAGGCGCCGGACCTGCGCCCGGAGATCAAGCTGGAGCTGGCGCGCACCTGCATCGAGAACGGCATGGAGGAGGGCGCCGCCGAGATCGTGCGCGACGTGATGCGCAATGCGCAGAACGGTGCCGCGGTGGCGCGCGCGATGGCCGTGTTCGAGAACGCGGGCCAGGCCGAGACGGCGCAGAAGCTCGCCATGGAAAGCCGCCAGCAGGTCGTCGACCTCGTCGCTACCGGCGCCGCCAAGGCGAAGAGCGGCGACTACAAGGGCGCCGTCGTGCTGATGCAGGAAGCGGCGACCAAGCTGCCGGACAATCCGCAGGTCGTGTTCAACGCGGCGCTGGCGATCCTGAAATGCCTGGACCACGACGGCTGGGACGAGCGCCTCGGCCAGCAGGCCCTGGGCTACATCGCCGGCGTGCGCCGCCTCGATCCGGTCAACCCGAAGCTGCCGGCGCTGGCCGGGCTGCACCAGCAGATTCTGAAAAAATACGACAAGGGTCCGCGTCCGAAAAGGGCCGGCTAAGCGATCATGATTCCTGCAGTCGGGAGCCCCGCTTCCAATCCCAACATGAACGCCGCGCCGTTCCAGCCGACGGACGGGGGCCGCCGCGTGCGCGCCGCGCTGCTGCAGAAGGTCTGCGGCGACGACGACATGTTCGCGCTGGGCAGCGCCATCGCGCGCGTCGTGCAGATGGCGACCTCGGAAGACCAGGGCACCCACGATCTCGCGCACTATGTGCTGTCCGACGTCGCGCTCACGCAGCGCATCCTGCGCCTGGCGAACACGGTCCGCTACCGCACGGCGGCCGGCACGGCCGTCACGACGGTGTCGCGTGCCATTTCCCTGCTGGGCTTCGACAACGTGCGCACGGTCGCGCTGGCGATGCTGCTCGTCGACGCGCTGGCCAGCAGCGACCATGCGTACAGCGTGCGCATGGAACTGGAAGCGTCACTGTGCGCGAGTCTCGTCGGCCGCGAAATGGCGCGCCACAGCTTTTACCAGGGCGCGGAGGAAGCGTCGATCAGCGCGCTGTTCAAGAATCTCGGCGCGCTGCTGGTCGCGTCGCACGAGCATGACCGCTACCGCGAGATCCAGGCCCTCCTCGCCACCGGCAAGCACACGCCCGCACAGGCCGCGCAGATGATCCTCGGCTGCGGCTTCGACGCGCTGTCCGAAGCCGTGCTGGGCGAGTGGAAGATCCCGGGCGTGATCGTGCACGCCCAGCGCCCGCTGGAGGCAGGGGCGCTCAAGCTGGCCGTCAACCGCAGCGAATGGATGCGCCAGGTGGCGTCGTTCAGCCTGGACGTGGCGCGCCTGATGGGCAGGACCCCCACGCCGTCCGACACGCCGGAAGCGCAGGCGCTGCTGGCGCGCTACGGCACCGCGCTGAACCTCGGCGCGGCCGAGCTGGACGAGTTGTTCGAGACGGTCGCGTTCGAAATGACGAGCCTCCTGCAGAGCATGAATTTGCAGCCCATGCCGCGCCGCGCGCCGCAGGAAGACAAGGGCGGCCTGCCCAACGTGCTGCTGCTGGCGACCCTCGGCGGGGAAGAGGAAGAGCAGGGCACGTACCCGAGCGGCAAGCCGAAGAACGCGCGCGACCTGCTGCTGGCGGGCGTGCAGGACGTCACCCAGATGCGCGCGTCCGGCCGGCACAAGGTCAACGACGTCGTCATGGCCGTGCTGGAGACGCTGTACACGGCGCTGGGCTTCCGCTTCGCGACGGTCGTGCTGAAGGACGTGCGCGCCGGCCAGTACCGGGCCCGCGCATCGTTCGGGCTCGCGCAGGCGCGCGTGCAGGAAGGCTTCACGTTTCCGCTGGCGCCCGCCGGAGAAAAGAGCGCGCGCGACCTGTTCTACCTGGCGATGGAAAACGACGCCGACCTCATGATCTCGGATGCGCGCAGCGCCAAGATCCGCGACCTGCTGCCGGCCTGGCACAAGGCGTTGCTGCCCGACGCGCGGAGCTTCATCGTGCTGCCGCTGGTGGTGGGCAAGGTGCAGCTGGGCCTGTTCTATGCCGACCGCACGGAGCTCGCGCCGGAAGGCGTGCCGCCCGACGAAACGGCCCTCATCAAGGCGCTCAAGGGCCAGGTACTGGCTGCGCTCGCGCCCTGACGAATTCCCGGAATTCGCGCGCCGGCATCGGCCGCCCGAACAGGTAGCCCTGCGCTTCGTCGCTGTTGCGGTCGCGCAGGAAGCCCCATTGCGCGTGGGTTTCCACGCCTTCCGCGATCACGCCCAGCCCGAGCGCATGGGCCAGGCCGATGGTCGCGTCGACGATGGCGGCGTCGTTCGGATTCGTCTCGATGTCGCGCACGAAGCCGCGGTCGATCTTGATGCGGTCGATCGCGAACAGCTTCAGGTAGGCCAGCGACGAATACCCCGTGCCGAAGTCGTCGATGGCCAGCTTGAAGCCTCGCGCGCGCAGCTGCAGCAGCAGGCTGCGCGTGTTTTCCGGGTCGCGCATGGCGGCCGTTTCCGTGATCTCCAGTTCCATCCGCGCCGGGTCGATCGCGTGCTCCGCGAGCAGCTCGTCGAGGCGCGACAGCAGCGCGCCGCCGCTGAACTGGCGCGCCGACAGGTTCACGGCCAGGCGCAGGTGGTCCATGCCGTCGTCGCGCCACTCGGCCAGCAGGGCCATCGCGCGCGCCAGCACCCAGTCGCCCAGCGGCAGGATCAGGCCCGATTCCTCGGCGATGGGGATGAAACGCCCGGGTTCGACGCTGCCCAGCTCCGGGTCGTGCCAGCGCAGCAGCACCTCGGCGCCGATCACGCGTCCCGTCTCGAGCTCGACCTGGGCCTGCAGGTGGACGTCGAAGCCGCCGTTCTCCAGCGTCGCCCACATGCGGTTTTCCAGCAGCAGGTGTTCGTGCGTGGCCGCGTTCATGGCGGGCGAGAAGAACTGGAAATTGCCGCGGCCTTCGCGCTTGGCCGCGTACATCGCCATGTCGGCGTGGCGCAGCAGCGTGTCCGCATCGTGGCCGTCCTCGGGGAACAGGGCTACGCCCACGCTGGCGCCGCTGTGCGCCGTCGTGCCGGCCAGGCGGTAGGGCTGCTGCAGCGATGCCACGAGGCGCACCGCCACCGCGCTCACGCTGTCGGGGGAAAGCGGGCCGCACAGCACGATGATGAATTCGTCGCCGCCGAGGCGGGCGAGGCTGTCGACGTCGCGCAGCAGGTCCTTCATGCGCGCGGCCGCGCCCACGAGCAGTTCGTCGCCCGCCTGGTGGCCGAGCGAATCGTTGATCTTTTTAAAATGGTCGAGGTCGATGAACAGCACGGCCAGCGGCTGCCGGTTGCGGCGCGCCTGGGCGAGCTGTTGCTCCAGGCGCATGCCGAGCGCATGGCGGTTCTCCAGGCCCGTCAGCGGGTCGTGGTGGGCCAGGCGGTGGATGCGCGCCTGCGCACGCTGCTGCTCCGTCAGGTCGCGCAGGATGCACACGTACAGGCGCTCCCCGGCCAGGTCGACGATGGACACCGCCACCGCGAGCGGCAGCGGCTCGCCGCGCGCGTTCAGGCCGTCCAGCTGGCGTTCGTCGGGCCTGCTGTCGGCCAGGCGCGCCAGCAGGCCCAGGCTGTCTTCGTCGCCATGGCCCGGCACCAGCGTCGTGAACGCGAGGCCCGGCAGGTGATTCGGCGGGTAGCCGAACAGCGCGGTCGTGGCGCGGTTGGCCGACAGCACCGTGCCGCGCGCGTCGACGGTGACGATCGCGTCGGCGGCATTGTCCAGGATGGCCTGCAGGCGCGCCGTGCGCTCCGCCACCTGGGCCTCGATCTGGGCGCGTTCGCCGCTGACGATCAGCATCAGCGCGCCCAGCAGCGCGGCCAGCAGCAGGCCGGTCGTGATCACGATCCAGCTCGCGAGTCCCCGTTCGCCTTCCATGTAGGCGGCCGTGGGCGTGAAGCGCAGTTGCAGGGTGCGGCCGCCGTACGTGAGCGGTACGGTGTAGTCGCCGCTGACCACGTGCCGGCCTGGCCTGCCCACCAGCGCGACGGGCGCGCCGCGGTCGGTCGTATCCGCCAGGCTGATGTCGAAGCCCGAGAAGCCGGCGCGCAGGACCGCCTGCCGCACGAAAGCATGGGCATCCAGGATCAGGGCCAATACCCCCAGCGGCGGCTGGCCGGGCGCGCCGACCGAGCGAAACAGGCCGATGCCGTTGGCGCCGTTGGATACCAGCTCGACCGGCCCCGTCGCGATCGGGCGTGTGCCGGCCAGCGCGCGCGACACCGCTTCCGTGCGCCCCGGCGCCGTCAGGAAGTCCATGCCGCGGATGCTCGCATTGGACGGGGGCCAGGTGTACAGCAGGGGCAGGTATTGCGCGCGCGGACCGGCCGGATGCAGGCCCTGTGTCCGGGTCACGTCGCGCACGCCGGCGAACGCGGCGTCGACGTGCGTGCGCACCCACGTCTCGAACGCGGCGCGTTCGGCCAGCGTGACGGGCACCAGCCAGTTGATGGCGGCGATCTCCGGCCGGCCGTCGACGTAGCCGCTGGCGATGTTCAGGAACTTGGCGCGATCCATGAACCGGTCTTCCGCCGCAAGCGTGCGCGAGAACGTGCCGACGAAGCGTTCGTGCTCGCGCAGCTCGGCCTGCAGCTCGTCGACCACCTGCTGGGCCTTCAGGCGGTAGGCCTGCAGGTATTGCTGGTGCTCCCACCGCACGGTCTGCTCGTAGGCGGCCATGACGACGCCGGCCGCCAGCAGCGGCCCGGGTGGACGGGGACGGGAGAACGGGGATAAGGCCAACGCGGCCGGGAGGCTGTGCACTTCATCCTCCGATTCCTGGAG
>NZ_JBKYMO010000330.1:0-6453 GCF_047302915.1 Massilia sp. CT11-108
TCTCCGTCGATCTCGCCCGCGAGTTCGCGCGGCGGCTCGGCGTGGACCTCGAGCTCGTCGTCGTCGACACGGCCGGCAAGTCGGTCGACGCCGTCGCAACGGAGCGCGCGGACATCGGCTTTTTCGCCATCGATCCCGCGCGCGGTGCCGCCATCGCGTTCACGGCGCCGTACGTGCTGATCGAGGGCAGCTACCTCGTGAAGGCCGGGTCGCCGATCCGCGCCAACGAGGACGTCGACCGGGCGGCGCACCGTGTCGTCGTCGGCAAAGGAAGTGCGTACGACCTGTTCCTGACCCGGGAACTCCGGCAGGCGCAGATCGTGCGCGCGCCCTCCTCACCCGCCGTCGTGACGACGTTCCTCGAACAGGGCGCGGACGTGGCGGCCGGCGTGCGCCAGCAGCTGGAAGCGGACGCGCGCGACCGCCCCGGCCTGCGCCTGCTGGACGGCCGCTTCATGGTCATCCGCCAGGCGATGGGCGTGCCGAAATCGCGGGGCGGGCACGCGGCCGCCGCGCTCGCCGCGTTCGTCGAAGAGATGAAGGCGAGCGGCTTCGTGGCGGACGCGTTGAAGCGCCACGGCATCGAAGGCGCATCGGTCGCCCCGCCCGGGTGATTCTTTGCTAAGCTGTCAGGCTGAAACCGATTTCACACACAGCCCGACAGCTTATGCCCACACCATCCAAAACCGCAACAGCGCTGGTCCTGTCCTGCGCCCTCACGGCCGCAGCACAAGCGGCAGATATTCCCGTCCACACCCTCGACAACGGCAGCGTGCGCGCGACCGTCACCGACGCCATCGGCGGCCGACTGCTGTCGTTCGGGCTGGCGGGCCAACCCAGCTTCATCAAGAGCGACCTGGCCGCCGGCGATCCGCACCTCGCCATCGGCGGAACGACGGACAACGTCGGCTGGCTCGGCCACGAGATCTGGGTCGGTCCGCAAAAGGAATGGTGGTCGCACCAGGACGTGAACCCGGCGCGCGCCGGCCTGCCGTGGCCGCCCGATCCGTGGCTGAGCCTCGCCCGCTACAAGATCGAGGAGAAGCGGCCCGACGCCATCACGCTCGCGAGCCCGGCCAGTCCCGTGAACGGCCTGCAACTGGTGAAACGCTACAGCCTCGCGGCGGGCAAGCCGCACAGCCTGCGCATGGACGTCGACGCGGCCAACGCGCGCAAGACGCAGGTGGCGTGGGACATCTGGTTCAACACGCGCGCCCATGGCGACACGCGCGTGTACGTGCCCGTCGCGCGGCGCGAAGACGTGCGCCAGCAGGCCATCGAACCGAAGCCGGACATGGTGCCACTGACGTGGACCTTGGCGGACGGCCTGTTCTCGCTGGACGCCTACCCGGCGGGCAAAGGCCAGCCGCACCGCAACGGCAAGATGCTGCTGCAGCCGTCCGCCGGCTGGATGGCGGGTTTTCATCAAGGCCAGGTGCTGGTGATCCAGTTCACGCACCAGCCGCGCACGGCCATCCATCCGGACCAGGGGCAGATCGAGTTGTACAACGACTGGCAGCCGGAAGCGCCCGAGAAGGGATTGATGGAGATGGAGGTGCACGCGCCGTACGTGACGCTGGCACCGGGCCGGCACATGCAGGCGTCCGAGCAGTGGACCCTGCTGCCCTATGGCGGGCCGGATACGCGTGCGGCGCAGGTGGCGTTCCTGCGGGCGCATGCGAAGGAACTGGGGCTCGACGGACTCTGAATAACGTCGCCCCCGCGGAGGCGGGGGCCCAATCTTGCATGCGCTGACGAGATGCCTGCAGAACTTGGGCCCCTGCCTTCGCAGGGGCGACGGATCTTGCGTTACCTACGCTACGCGGTTAGAAGCTGTAACGCATCTTGGCCGTGTAACGAGGACCCGAGACGAACCATGCACGGCCCATGAAGCCCGTGCTCTGCTGCATGAGCTGGCGCGCCTTGGAGTCGGTCAGGTTCTGCGCCTCCAGGCCGATCGACAGCCGGTCCGACACGTTGTAGAAGATCGAGCCGTCCAGCTGGCCGTAGCCGTCCGCCCACGTCGGCAGCGCCCAGGCCACGTTGTGCTGGCCGAAGGTCGGGCTGGCCGGATTGCTGTCGGTGCCGTCGCCGCCGTTGGTGCCGTTGACGTTCACGTTCTGCAGGTTCTTCGAGCGCCAGTTCCAGGCCAGGCGCGCCGAGATCTTGCCCTGGTCATACATCAGCGCCAGGTTGTACGACTGGCGCGACAGGCCGATCAGCGGCAGATCGTCGAACGTGGTGCCGTTGGTATCGCAGCCGTTCAGGTTCAGGTTGAAGTTCGCCGCCGAGTTGCTGCCCGTGCAGTACACGGAGTGAACCGGCTGGTGCAGCGACGTCTTGCTGTCCACGTACGTGTAGTTCGCCTGCACGCCGAAGCCCGACAGCCAGCCCGGCAGGAAGTCGAAGTACTGCTGGAACGCGATTTCCGCGCCGCGCGCATGGCCGTCCGCGCCGTTCACCGGACCCGTGGTCGTGAAGGTGTACGACTTGCCGGTGTTGTCCGCCAGGTCGTAGCCGTACGACTGCTTGATGATGACGTCCTTCAGCTGCTTGTTGAAGACGCCGAAGGTCAGCGAACCGGTCTTCGCGAAGTACCACTCGGCCGTCAGGTCCACCTGGTGCGAACGGACCGGACGCAGGTTCGGGTTGCCCGTACCGGTACCCGTGTAGGTGACCAGGCCGCTGGAATTGTCCACGTTCTGCGACAGCGTCGTGTAGCCCTGCAGGTCGCTGAAGTCCGGACGCGAGATGCCGGTCGACAGGCCGAAGCGGAACTGCAGCGCGTCGCTCGCCTTCATGCGCAGGTTCAGGCTGGGCAGCACGTTGTTGTAGCTGTTGCTGAAGTCCTGCTTCTGGGAGAACGCCGTGAACTGCGGGATGCCGGCACCCGTCGAAGTGCTCGGGGTGAACACGGTGTAGCCGTGCGCCGTCATGTCGGTCTTCACGTAGCGCAGGCCGATGTTGCCGTCGACAGGGTACTTCAGGTCGTCGAAGCCGAAGCGCAGTTGCGAGTACAGCGCGCCGGTCTTCTCCTTCTGCTCGTTGACGCCGGCCGGATCGGTGCCGAACGTGGCCGGGTTCCACGACGTGCAATTGTTGGTGCCGTTGTTGCACAGCATATTCGGATACGTGTGCAGCTGGGCATACGAGGCCGGGTAGCCGGTGGTCAGCGCGACGGCCGGGAAGACCAGTGCCGGCACCGACGTGTTGTTGTTGAAGAAGTTATTGAACGAGTGGACCTGCACCTGGTTGTTGAAGCGCGGATCGCCCAGGTAGGCGAGGCTCGACAGCGTGTTGGTCGGACCGACCTGCCACGTCTGGGTGATGGCGGCCCAGTTGTAGCTCGGGTTCGAGTTCTCGTTGCGCGAATCGCGGTCCGTCAGGCGGACGCCGAAGCGGATGTCGCGCAGCACCGGGTGGTCGAAGTCGTACTTCGCATCCGTGCGCCATGCCCATTCGCCCGCCTTGCTGCGGTCCTGGTGTTCCATCGTGAACGCCCAGTAGTAATTGTTGGGGTTCGCGAGGTAGGCGCGGTCGGCGTCCGTGAACGACAGGGTCGGCACGTCGCCGCGCAGGTCGATCGTCTCGCTCGGCATCTGCACGCCGGTGGCCACGGTCGAGTCGAAGCTGCTGGTCGTGGCGCGGATGCGCTGCAGGTCGGTCGTGATGGTCCAGCGGTCGTTCGGACGCCAGCGCAGGTTCCACGACACGTCCGTCGTTTCCGACGTGCGGTCGGCCGAACGCGTGTCGCCGCCGAAGTTGATGCCGCCGTCGGCCGGATCGGTCAGCGTGCCGGTCAGCAGCGCGCCTTTCGAATTGAACGTCGCATCCTTGCTGACCTGGATGTTGTAGGGGCTCGACTGGGCGAAGATCGCCTGCTCGTCCCAGTGCATCTTGTAGCGCGACTTGAAGAACGTCAGCGAGGAGCTCAGCGTGCTGTCCTTCTTCCACTGCAGCGCGCCGTAGGTACCCCTGCGCTTGCGGTCGAATTCCAGCGTGCGCCATTGCGAGCCCTTCGGGATCCACACGGTCTTGCCGGCCACGACGTCGTCGCGCGGGTAGTACGGCTCGACCTGGAAGGCGTCGGTGCGGGTGCCGCTTTCGGAATACGCGAAGTCGACGAGGGCGCCGATCTCGCCGAAGCCCGTCTTCCAGCGGTCCGAGAACATGAACGAGGCGGACGGCTGGCGCTTGCCGCGCTTCAGTTCGGAATACGTGTCTTCCAGCGTGAGGGCCAGCTTGCGGCCCTTGAAGTCGAACGGCATCGCGGTGCGCAGGTTGACGAGACCGCCGACTGCGCCTTCGATCTGTTCCGCCGACGGGTTCTTGTAGACGTCGACGCCGGCCATCAGCTCGGGCGGCACGTCCTCGAAGTTCAGCGAGCGGCCGCCGTTCGCGGAGAACGAGTCGCGGCCGTTCAGTTCCGAGCGCACGTACGACAGGCCGCGCACGTTCACGCCCGAACCTTCGACCGAATAGTGTTCCGGGTCGCCCTTGGACATCGTGCGGTCGATGGTCACGCCGACCACGCGCTGCAGCACCTCGGTGACCGAACGGTCCGGCAGCTTGCCGATGTCGTCGGCGACGATCGAATCGACGATCTCGTCCGAATTCTGCTTGAGCTTCTGTGCGGACTGCAGCGCGGCGCGTTGGCCCGTCACGACGACGACGTTGGAACCGGAAGCGTTCTGGCCCGCTTCGGTCTGCGCCAGCGCATAGCCGCTGGCAAGCAGTGCGATCTGGCCGGCTGCGACGGCGATCGCGGTTCTCTTGAATCGAATCATGGTGTCTCCTGTGCTCTCTAATTGATGCTCCGCTTCACGGCGGAGCTGGTTACGACGGCGGATGAAGCGGCCGCCCTGCGGCGGCCGCAAAAACGGTCTGAGAATTACGCTGCGCGGTAACGCGGCGCTGCCGGAACGACGGTCGGAACGGATCGGGAATGGCGCCCGGATCGGAAGGAATGAGGACGGCTGGATGAGGTCGGCATTCTTGTCTCCACGCTTTATTGATTGCGTTGGCGATGTAGTCGTTATGGTCTTGTAATCGTTTTCATGAGTGTAGATATTTACTGTGATTTTTGTCAAACCCCATAACATCACTGTTGCACGCTAACATCGAAGGTATATATTATTTACAACAAAGTATGCTGAAAGTTTATAGCTCAGCAATTCGTTCTAAATCCGCAACAGCCATGCCAGCCGCGCACGATTAAATCGCATTGCACCCGGAGCGCAATCGAATTGCACACCAGACAAAAGGCGCGCAGGCCCCGTGATGCCGCCACCAGGCCGCACCCGCCCCCGGCCAACGTAACGCTGATGCACGTAGATGAGAACAAGATTCATGACGTTCACCACACGAAATCAGCCGTATGATCCGAGGGTAGCCAAGGTAGCGCAATCAGCGAAGTTGACCTTGCCCATGAAATACCGCGTTCCTCCCATATATCGGTGCATTGCAACGGCGCCAATCAGCGATACAATTTGGTAGCGCAATCAATTAAATTTTTGAATCGTTGATGAAAACAATTATCGATCCCCATTTTGCATCAGTAAGGGAATGCAGTGGTATCTTGTCGCTATCGCGCCCAGCATTTAGAGTCGCTGCTATTTATTTCGATACGCGGTCCAATTCAATAGAAGATCGCAATTAAAGACATGATCGATTTTCAGAAGTTCCGTAACTGTATTCGCCGCAGCGCCCGACCGGGCTGCCCGGAGACCGCATGAACGCGCCGGTCGCCCCCCCCAAGCGGACCCGGCGCACGAAAGGCGGCCTCACGCTCGTCGACGTGGCGCGCGTGGCCGGCGTGGCGCCGATCACGGTGTCGCGCGTGCTCAACTCGCCGGAGAAGGTGTCGCCCGACCTCGTGCAGAAAGTGCGCGCCGCGATCGAGCGGACGGGCTATGTGCCGAACCTGCTGGCGGGCAGCCTGGCGTCGACGAAGAGCCGCATGGTTGCCGCGATCCTGCCGACCATCGCGGGCTCCGTGTTCATCGATACGGTCCAGGCGCTGACGGAAAACCTCGCCGCCGCCGGCTACCAGCTCATCCTGGGCCAGTCGGGCTACGAGAATTCGCGCGAGGACGAGCTGCTGGAAGCGATCATCGGGCGCCGGCCGGACGGCATCGTGCTCGCCGGCATCATGCGCTCCGCACAGGGCCGGCGCCGGCTGCAGGCGAGCGCCATTCCGCTCGTCGAAACATGGGACCTGACGCCCACGCCGGCCGACATGCTGGTCGGTTTTTCGCACGAGGACATCGGCCAGGCGGTGGCCGAATTCCTGTACCAGCGCGGACGGCGCCGCGTCGCCGTGATCAGTGCGTCCGACGAGCGGAATGGCGCTCGCCTGCAGCCGGCGCCGGCCCCGTGGGGGGCGCAGGATGCCCGCGCGCACCCAGCCCGCCCGCCCGCGCCCCGGGGTAGCGTACACCACCGCGGCCACGC
>NZ_JBKYMO010000331.1:0-6432 GCF_047302915.1 Massilia sp. CT11-108
CCGTCCAGCCCGACATCACCGCCCCGGCAGTGACCGCCACCCCCGACGTCGTCGCACCGCGCCCTGCCGCGCCCGGCGCCACCGTCCCTCCGGTCACTCTGCCTGCGGGCACGTCGACGGGCAGCCTGCTGCAGACCCTGTTGGCGCTGATCCTCGTGCTGGCCGTGCTGGGCGCCCTCGCCTGGTTCCTCAAGCGCTACGGCCCGAAGGTCGGCGGCGGTAACGCGAACCTGCGCGTCGTCGGCTCGCTGAACCTCGGCGGCCGCGAGCGCATCGTGGTGGTCGAAGTGGGCAATGAATGGATCGTGGTCGGTGCATCACCCGGCCGCATCAACGCGCTGGCGACCATGCCGCGCCAGGACGGGCAGAATGGCGACAACGGCGGTACGAACGCCGCGCTTGCTCCGCAAGAAAATACGGGGCCGGCCGCGCACAGCTTCGCCGACTGGCTCAAACAAACGATCGACAAACGCAAGTGATGCTCAATAAACGACTCCTGCTGGCGACGGGGCTGATCGCCCTGCCGCTGGCGGCGGCGGTGGCGGCGCCCGCCATCCCCGCTTTCACGACGAGCCCGGCCCCGGGCGGCGGCACCGCCTATTCCCTGCCGGTGCAGACGCTGCTCTTGATGACGGCACTGACCTTCATCCCCGCGGCGCTGCTGATGATGACGAGTTTTACGCGCATCATCATCGTGCTCTCCCTGCTGCGCCAGGCGCTCGGCACGCAGACGGCGCCGCCGAACCAGGTGATGGTGGGCCTCGCCCTGTTCCTCACGCTGTTCGTGATGGGGCCCACGTTCGATCGCGTCTACACCGAAGCGTACGTGCCGCTGCAGGAAAACCGCATCCAGATGGGCGAGGCGATGGACAAGGCCGCGGCCCCGCTGAAGGGCTTCATGCTGAAGCAGACGCGCCAGTCCGACCTCGCCCTGTTCGTGAAAATCTCGCGCACGCCCGCGCTGCAGGGTCCGGAAGACGTGCCGCTGCGCGTCTTGATCCCCGCCTTCATCACGAGCGAGCTGAAGACCGCGTTCCAGATCGGCTTCGCCATCTTCATACCGTTCCTCATCATCGACATGGTCGTCGCGTCCGTGCTGATGTCGATGGGTATGATGATGATGTCGCCGGCCGTGATCTCGCTGCCGTTCAAGCTGATGCTGTTCGTGCTCGTCGACGGCTGGCAGTTGCTGCTGGGCTCGTTGTCCCAGAGTTTTTACTAGGGAGGACGATATGACTCCGGAAAGCGTCCTCGCGATGGGCCGCACGGCCATGGAAGTCACGCTGATGGTGTCGGCGCCGCTGCTGCTCGTCGCGCTCGTCATCGGCCTCGTCGTCAGCATCTTCCAGGCCGCCACGCAGATCAACGAACAGACCCTGTCCTTCATCCCCAAGCTGATCGGCGTCTTCATCGCGCTCGTGCTCGCGGGGCCGTGGATGATCACGGTCATGACCGACTACATGCGCACCCTGTTCAGCGGCATCCCGCAGATGATCGGCTGACGTTGCGCCCGCGATGATTTCGTTCACCACGACGGAGCTGTATGCATGGATCGGCGGCCTCCTGTGGCCGCTGACGCGCATCCTCGGGCTCGTCGCGGTCGCGCCCGTGTTCGGCAACACGGCCGTCCCCATCCTCATCAAGACGACGCTCGGCGTGCTGCTGGCCGCGATCATCGGCCCCACGCTCCCGCCCGTTCCAGCCGTCGATCCGACGTCGTGGGCGGGCATCCTGATCGTCGCGCAGGAACTGCTCATCGGCGTGGCGATGGGGTTTGCGATGCGCCTCGTGTTCGCCGCCGTCGAATTCGCGGGCGAGGTCGCCAGCTCGACGATGGGCTTTTCGTTCGCCACGTTCTTCGATCCCAGCTCGGCCGGGCGCTCGTCGGCCATCAGCCAGTTCCTCGCCCTCGTCGCGACGATGGCGTTCCTCGCCATGAATGCCCATTTGGTGCTGATCGAGGCGCTTGCGGAGAGCTTCTTCACGCTGCCGATCTCGGCCACGCCGATGTCGCTGTCCGCGCCGCTGGAAATGGTGCGCTGGGGCAGCCGCGTGTTCTCGGCCGGCCTGCAGATCGCGCTGCCGATCGTTGCCGCCATGCTCATCACCAACATCGCGCTGGCCATCCTGACGCGCGCGGCGCCGCAGCTGAACCTGTTCGGCATCGGCTTCCCGATCACGCTGGGTGCCGGCTTCCTCATCATCAGCCTCACGCTGCCGTACCTCGGCACACCGCTGCAGAACCTGTTCAACCAGGGGATCGAGGCGGGCCGCAAGATCCCGCGCGTGGGCGGCCAACGGCCGGGGCAGCCACCACCACCCGCCGCCCCGCGATAACAATTCGGGGTCAGTAACAATTCGGGGTCAGAGCACATTTTTCGCGCAATTCGGGGTCAGAGCACATTTCTGTGCAATGGTTCCGAAACCATTTGCATTCGTGGCTTCGCGTTCAATCCGTCATCGGCTTACAACATTCCGAAGAAAGCGGTCCCGCACGACGTCTGTGGTGACGACGAGCACTTACCCAAAAATTTGCTCTGACCCCGAAGTTTCCAAAAAACGGGCTCTGACCCCGAATCGGGGAAATTTACGAGATGTAGTTGAAGAGAGACAGGCCCGACATTGTCTTGAACGACACCTGGGCCGCCTGCAGCGTTTGCTGCTGCTGGGTGTACAGCGACACCGCCTTGACCATGTCCAGATCCTGCAGGTCGCTCAGCGTGGTCTGGTACTGGATGTTGAGGTCGTCGCCCGTGCTGTCCAGCGAGTCGACTTCCTTCAGGCGCGCGCCCACCGAGGCTTGCACGGACAGCACGTTGTCCAGTGCGTTCTTCATGTTCAGGCTGGCCGTGTTCAGGTTGTTCGCCAGCGCGGCCTTGCCCGCCGAGCCGTCGGACGGGCTGCGCAGCGTCTGGATCAGGTCGTTGATCGTCGTGAACACGGACTGCTTCTGGCTCGGCTGCACGGTGAACGCGTCGCCGTTCGCCGGGGCGCCCTTGATGTCGAACGAGACGCCATCGAAGGCGATCGAGGCGCCCGCCGTGTAGGGCTGGTTGCTCAGCACGGCGGTGCCGGGCGACGTCGAGTTGTCCGTCACCGTGTACGTCGTCACGGCCGGCGTGCCCGCAACCTGGAAGGCGATCGCGTAATCGTGGCCCGTCACCTTGGTCGCGTCCGTCACGGCGCCCGGCGAGATGATGCCCGCGCCCGTGTTCGTGCCGGCGGCCTGCGTGACGAAGGTGCCGTTGCCGGTGACGTTCGCTTCGAAGATGGCGCTGCCGCTTTCGCTGATCGCCATCTTGCGCGCCGACCCCACCTGCAGCATGCGCTGGCCCTGGTCGCCCTGGTAAGTCGCGCCCGTCGGGGTCTGCGTGAACGGTTGCGTGGTCGTCTTGTAGCCGGAGAACAGATAGGTGCCCGCGCCGTCCGTCGTGTTGGCCGAGCCGAGCAGGTCGGCCATGCGCCCTTCCAGTTCGATGGCCAGCGCCTCGCGGTCGCTCTGCGTGTAGCCGCCGTTGCCGGCGGTGACGATCAGCGTCTGGATGTCCTGGATCTGGTTCGAGACGTCGGTGAGCGTCTTGTCGACCAGCGACAGCGACGACTTCGCGTTCGTGCGGTTGGTGCCGAACTGCGTGTTCATCGATTGCGACTGCGTCAGTTCGAGCGCCTTGGCCGAGCCGATCGGATCGTCGGCGGCCGTCAGCATGCGCTTGTTGGTCGACAGCTGCATTTGCGTCTTGGCCATCTGGCTCTGCAGCGTGTTGATCTGCGTGGTGCCGGCCTGGTAGATCGCGTTGGTGCTGATGCGTAAGGTCATGGCGTGGCTCCGTTAATCAATGGCCGATCTGCAACAGCGCGTTGAAGATCGTGTCGGCGATCTGCATCACCTTGCCCGACGCCTGGTAAGCCTGCTGGTACTTGAGCAGGTTGGCGGCCTCTTCGTCGAGGTTGACGCCGGAGACGTTGTTGGCGGCGGCCTCCGCCTGCGTCAGCTGGGCCGCCGCGGCTTCCGCATTGGCCTGCACTTCGCGCGTCCTGTTGCCGATCGTGGACACCAGCGTGGCATAGGCCGACTGGTATGTGGCCTTGCCGCCGTCGAGGATGTTCTTCGATTGCAGATCGCCCATCAGGCCCGCATTGCGCGTGTCGCCCAGGCCCGTGTTCGGCGCGATGGTGAAGGTGTCGCCATTGCCCGGCTTGCCGTTCATGGTGAAGCTCATGCCGGCCACCGTGTAGCTGGCGCCGTCCTCGAAGAGCGGGGCGGCGCCGGCCGGGTACGTCGTCGTCCCGGTCTTTCCCGTCATGGTGACGGTTTGTCCGGCCGGGAAACCGGACAGCGTGCCCGTCGTGCTGTCGAAGGCGAGCGTGACCTTGCCGGTCAGCGGCGCGCCGAGGTAGTTCTTGTCGACCGCCCCCGCGCTGATCTTGCCCGTACCGCTGTTGGTCAGCGGGACGCTCGTGGCGATCGGCGCGGCAGCCGCGATCTGCGCGCCGTCCGTCAGCGCCAGCTTGAAGTTGGCGGCGCCGTTCTGCGTCGGGCGCACGAGGAAGTTGTCGCCCGAATCGGCGACGCCCTGGATGTCGAACGCGAGGCCGTCGATGACCTGCGCCTGGGTCTGCGGGTACGGCGAGATCACCGTCTTCCTGTTGTCCGAGAGGCGGTACACGTTGTAGTTCGTGCCGTCGTAATCGACCTTGTAGTTGCTCGTCGTGAGCTGCGTGGCGTCGACGACCGTGGCCTTGATGGCCGTCGTGCTCGTCTGGTTGTTGTTGATGTTCTTGGTCACGTCGGCCGGCGCGATGGAGAAAATGTCGCCGCCCGGGTTGCCGTTGCCGTCCAGGCCGAGCTTGTTCTGGTCGTTCATCGTCGTGGCCAGGGCGATCGCGACGCGGCCCAGCGAGTTCTGCGCCAAGTCCAGCGACTGGCTGCGGAACTGCAGCACGGCGCCCAGTTCGCCGCCCGTGAGCGCGCTCTCGGCCATCGGCGTGATCTTGCCGTGGGTGACGTAACCGATCGTCACGCGCGTCTGGTCGGTCGGCGAATTCGTGGCCGCCAGTTCGAAGGCGTTCACGCCGACGACGAGCGGCTGGCCGTTGCCGATCGACACGGTCAGGCTGTAGTTATCGCCCGGCACGACGGTAGCCTTGACCTGCTTGTTCAGGTCCATGATCAGCTGGTCGCGCTTGTCCAGCAGGTCGTTCGGCGGGTTCAGCCCGCCGGCCTCCGTCAGCTGGCCGATCTTGTCGTTCAGCTGGGCGATCTGCTTGGCATACGTGTTGATCGTCGTGACGCTCGCGGTCAGCTGGGTGTTGACGCCCTTGCGGATTTCCTCCAGGCGGCCGGTCATGCTCTGGAAGCGGGCGGCCAGCGTGTCGGCCGACGTCATGAACGAGCCGCGCGACGACACGCCCGCGCCGTCGCCCGTGAGGTTCTGCACGGCCGAAAAGAAGTCCTGCAGCGCCGGCGACAGGCCGGACGTCGTGTCGGCCAGCAGGTTGTCGATCTGCTGCACCTGCGCCTGGTAGGCGTCCAGCCCGCTGCTCGCCGCCTGGGCCGTGCGCACCTGGGCGTTGAGGAAATCGTCCGAATAGCGCTTGACCTGGGCGACCTCCGTGCCGGTGCCGATGTAGCCGTTGGAGCCCCCCATCGAGATCGCAGTCGCCTGCACCACCACCTGGCGGCTGTAGCCGGCCACGTTGGCGTTGGTGATGTTGTTGCCGGTCGTCGCCAGGCCTGCCTGGGCGGCGTACAAACCGGTTTTGCCGATGCTGAGGAGGGACATGGTGGTTTTCTTTCTGCTATGTCATTGACGGCAAGTTCCGCCAAAACTTTATTCTTGTTCTTTTCTCATCACCCCATTACGCCAGCGAGTGCTTGATGATGCGCGACAGCTTGGCCGCGTATTGCGGATCGGTCGCATAGCCGGCGCGTTGCAGGCCGTGCGCGAACGCGGCCGCGTCGCCGCCGTGCGCCAGCACTTTTTCGTAGCGCGGGTTATTGCTCAGCAAGCGGGCGTAATCCTTGAACGCGTCCGCATGCGAATCGTAGGCGCGGAATTTCTCCACGCGCGTGTGCGGCTTGCCGTTGATGTATTCCGTCGTGACGGCCGTCGCCACCTTGCCCTTCCAACCCGGGCCGGCCTTGATGCCGAACAGGTTGTTGCTCGAGGTGCCGTCCGCGTTGCGGATCACGCGGCGGCCCCAACCCGTTTCGAGCGCGGCCTGGCCCATCATGAATTTCGCGGGCACGCCCGTGGCCTGTTCCGCTTCCTCGGCGGCGTCGGCCAGCTTTTCCTGGAACGCGCGCACGTGTGCCGGCTTGTTGGCGTTGTCCGTGCCGCGCGCGGCGCCTGCAGGCCGATCCGGACACGATGCCGCGCTTGGCCATTTTCTGGCTCATCTGCTGGTCCAGCATGCCCGTGAACGTCTTCG
>NZ_JBKYMO010000332.1:0-6417 GCF_047302915.1 Massilia sp. CT11-108
GCGCAGCGGACGCGCCGGGCAACCCGGCCGCGGCGGCGATGCCGGCTGCCGTCGCATGGTGGAACATGCTGCAGGAACAATTTACGCAGGCCGTCGCCAACGCGATGACGCCGAGCGCCGCCGCGCCGGCAGCGCCCGCGAAGGAGACAGGCGGGGCGCCGAAAGCGGAAGCGCCCAAGGACGCGCCGAAGGTGCAGCCGCCTGCGCCGAACGGCGGCAACGGCAGCAACGGCAAGACGCGGACCAGCCGGTCGAAGACCGACAAGACCTGACGTCCACCCCGGCCGTCAGCCGAGCTCGAACGGCAGCTTGCGCAAGCGCTTGCCCGTGAGCTGGAAGATGGCGTTGGCGAAAGCCGGCGCCAGCGGCGGCAGGCCCGGCTCGCCCATGCCGGTGGGCGGCTCGGTGGACGGCACGATGAATACGTCCACACGCGGCATGTCCGGCATGCGCGCCACCGTGTAGTCGTTGAAATTCCCCTGCTCGACGATGCCGTCCCTGAACGTGATGGCGGCGCCGGGCAACGTGGTGCCGAGGGCGGCCAGCACGGCGCCCTGCACCTGCGCCTCGATCGACAGCGGATTGACGGCCAGGTTGCAATGCACGCCAGCCGTGACCTTGTGCAGCTTCGGCACGCCATTCTCGACCGACGCCTCGACCACGTAGGCCACCACGCTGCCGGACATGCCGTGCACGGCCACGCCCCAGGCACGGCCCTCGGCCAGCCGCTTCTTGCCGTAGCCGGACTTCTGCACGGCCAGGTCGAGCGCCGCCAGGTGGCGTGGGCGTTTATCACCCAGCAGCTTGCGCCGGTACGCGACCGGATCGGCGCCGGCCGCGTGCGCCACTTCGTCCACCAGCGTCTCCATGACGAACGCCGTGTGGTTCGACGCCGACCCGCGCCACCACAGCACCGGCACGTTCGCCTTCGGATGATGCACCGTCAGCTTTACCGGCAACGCATACGCCTCGGCGATGCCCTCGGTCGTCGTGGAATCCACGCCGTTCTTGATGAGCACCGATTCGAACGGCGTGCCCGCGCTGATCGCCTGGCCGACGATCACGTGGTTCCACGTCACGACGTCGCCGTTCCCATCGAACCCGATGTCGACCTTGTGCACGTGCGCGGGGCGATAGTAGCCGCCCTTGATGTCGTCCTCGCGGCTCCAGATGATTTTCACGGGGCCGCGCCCGTATGCCTTCGCGACGTTGACCGCTTCGACCAGGTCGTCCGACGTGGTCACGCCGCGGCGGCCGAATCCGCCGCCCGACATCATGGTGTGCAACGTGACCTGCGTGAGCTTGAGTCCCGCCGCGGCGGCGACGGCGCTCTGGTCGAAGGTCTGGAACTGCACGCCCGCCCACACCGAGCAGCGATCCGCATGGAGGTCGACCACGCAGTTGACCGGTTCCATCGGCGCGTGCGCGAGATAGGGGAATTCGTAGACGGCCGAGATCGAGGTCGGCGCCAGCGCCGGCGCGGCGGCAAGCGCGCGGTAATCGCGCAGCTGCCGGCCCGAATCGAGCTTGTCGACGGCGCCCGTGTCCCAGTCGATGACGAGCGCGTCGCGCCCCTGCTTCGCCTGCCAGTAACCGTCCGCGATCACGGCCACGCCGCGCCCGCCGCTGCCGGCCGCCACCTCGACCACGTCGACCACGCCCTTGATCGCTTTGGCCCTGGCCGCGTCGAGGCTGCGCACCCGGCCGCCGAATACCGGCGGACGCGCGACCACGGCCACCTTCATGCCGGGCAGCGTAAAGTCGATGCCGAACTGCTGCTTGCCGCTCGATTTGGCGCGCGCGTCCAGGCGTCCGGTCGGCTTGCCGATGCGCCGGAAATCCTTCGCGTCTTTCAGTTGGACGGTCGCCGGCACCGGCAGCTTCATGGCCGCATCGGCCAACGCGCCGTAGCGCGCCTTGCGGCCGCCGGGGCCGATGACCGTGCCCGCCGACGTGGTGCACGACGCCGGCGCGACCTGCCACTGCTCGGCCGCGGCGGTGATCAGCATCGCGCGGGCGCGCGCGCCGATCTCGCGGTAATGCGTGAACGAGTGCGCCACCGAGATCGAACTGCCGGTCATCTGGATGCCGAACAGCGAATCCTTGTAGGCGTCGCCCGCCGGTGCCAGTTCGGCGCGCACGCGCGACCAGTCGGCGTCGAGCTCCTCGGCGACCAGCATCGGCAACGCCGTGTGGACGCCCTGGCCGAATTCGAGCCGGTCGACCATCACGGTGACGGTGTCGTCGGGCGCGATGTGCAGGAAGGCGTTCGGTGCCGGTGCGGCTGCGCGGCCGGGGACAGGCAGCATAAAGCCGAGCACGAGCCCGCCGGCGGACTTGAGGAAGCCGCGGCGGGTCACCGCCGCGTGGGTGGTCCGTTCGATGCGCACGTCGCTCTCCGCTGTAATCAAAGGCAAATTTTCACACGGCGGGCAGTGCCGCCGGGATTATGATTTTCACTAGACCGTGTAGCGAATTACGCCACGTCAGTCAAACAACAACCAACTAGAATTGAAAATTGCGTGGAAGCCCATTGCAGAGAACAATCCATAACGCAGGCGGAAGTAACTCAGGACAACTCCCGTAATGATCTGCGAAGAGACGACGAACACTGTCAGGCACCCAAGCCAACCATTGGTGGTCGCAATCGTAAAATTGCCAAGGTGAGCAAGGCCAAACGCAACCGCATTCCCCCACACGATCAGGCGATATCGAGTCAGGAAGGCACGTCCTCGCGCCATGCGTAGAGAAAATTTTCTCGCATCATCGAGGTGTCGCCGGCGAACGTGATCGACGAACATCACAGCCGCAACAACGCCAAGCAGGACGAGCGAGACCTGCCAGCTCCCGATGAAGAGGGGTATCAGCACAGGCTGCACCGCGAGTGTCGCGGTCGCACTGCGCAGGCCAGCCCGAAAGACCAGTTCCTCGAGCAGCGGGGCGACCACCACCGACGCAAACGCCATGCGGGTGCCCGACCAATCCAGCGTCGATGTCACGCCGAGCAGCTTGGTCAGCCCAAGCAGTATCGGTGAAAGCACGATCGCAAACGACACCAGATATGCAAGCAATATGACCGCCAGGCGCCAGATCAGGCCGGACATGCCGACGTCGGCAGGGTGCCGACGTGTTGGACGCCAACAGAAACGTGCCAACTGACTCAATTCGGCACGAATCTTCGGCCTCCATTCGCTGGTAACGGAGCGCGCACCCGACAACTACACCACCTCGTCGACCACGCCACTCTCCGCCACCGGCTGCAGCTGCGCCAACTGCTCCATCAACTGCGCGAAGCGCTGCTGCCCCGGCAGCAGGCGGTCGACGTGGTGCAGCACCTCGTACGCTTCGCTCGATAACGCGGTGTCGTAGCCGTGCTGCTGCATGTGCGAGACGAGGATCTGGGCCGCGTTGAACAGGATGCGCTGGTTGTTCGGCACCTTCTTGCGCGCCTGGCGCATCCACTCGACGGCGTCCTTCAGCTTGCCCGTCTTCCACAGCAGCACGCCCTGGTTCATCAGGTCCGTCGCTTCCTTCTTGGAGGCGCGGATGAACTCCAGGCCCTCGTCGCCGAGGCGCGCCTTGTCGAAGATCTTCTGCACTTCGTCGAGCAGCAGCGGGTTGTCGTGGTTGTTGCGGATGACGTAGCACAGCAGCTCCACGGGCGCATCCTTCACGCCCACCGCGAACAGCAGTGTGGCCAGTTCCAGGCAGGTCGGGATGTCGGGCCGGGTCTCGGTCGCATCGAGCAGGGCTTCCAGCTCGTCGCCGGCCTTGCGCGCGCGCCGGTAATCGCCGCTCTCGTGGTAGACGAGACCCTCGGTGATCTTGGAACGCAGCGCGATGTCCGGATGGTCGGCGGCGAACTCGCGCTGGACCTGCAGCAGCAGCCGCAGCGCTTCCTTCGCATCGTTCTTCTGGCCGCACACGCGCGCCAGCCCGAGGTAGGCGTCGGGTGTCTTCATGATGGAATACTCGCCGATCAGGATGCACTTGCGGAAGGCCTGCTCCGCCATCTGCACGTTGCCCACCTTGAGCGCCACGTTGCCGAGATTGCGCTGGCGCGGCACGGAATTCGGCGACAGTTTTGCCG
The DNA here is from genome assembly GCF_047302915.1 of Massilia sp. CT11-108. Classification (NCBI taxonomy): domain Bacteria; kingdom Pseudomonadati; phylum Pseudomonadota; class Betaproteobacteria; order Burkholderiales; family Oxalobacteraceae; genus Massilia; species Massilia sp. CT11-108. Next base: position 4,091 of record NZ_JBKYMO010000332.1, read on the forward strand.
CCCGTTCGAGGATCGCGCACGCCTCGTCCAGCTTGCCCAGGTTCTGATAGGTCAGCGCGAGCTGGTCGTACGCGTCGATGTAATAGCGGTTCTCCGCGATTACGCTCTGGAACGCTTGCCGCGCCTGTTCGAATTCGCCGTTGGCCATGCGGATCTTGGCGATGCCGGCGCGCGCCCACTGGTATTCGCGCTGCTCCAGCACGCGCTCGTACACCTCGCGCGCCTTCACCGGCTCGCCGCTCTTTTCCATCAGCTTGGCCTTCATGCGCAGGAGGTCGATCTCGTGCGCCTTGTGGCCTTCGATGACGGCATCGCACAGGCGCGCCGCGCGCAGGTAGTCCTTCTCCGCATAGGCCTGGTCGATGAGGCGGAAGATCTGCTTCTTGTGCCACACGCGATTGAGCCGCGTGAGCAGCACGCCTTCCGTGATCGGCTTGATCAGGTAGGCGTCCGGCTGATGCTCGGCCGCGCCCATCACGGATTCCACGCTCTTTTCGGCCGACACCATCAGCCACACGGTGCTCGGGTTGACGAGGTTGCGCACGCGCGCTTCCTCCAGCACCTGCTGGCCGTTCTTGCCGTCGCCCAGGTTGTAGTCGCACAGGACGACGTCGTAGCGGATGCGCGCCAGCAGGCCCATCGCCTCGCCGCCGGACGAGGCCTGGTCGATGTTCTTCGCGCCCAGGCTGCGCAGGGCTTCGCGCAGCAGCTGGCGCACGCCGACGAAGTCGTCGACGACGAGGTAGTTCTTGTCGGCCCAGTCGATTTCGTTGACGGCCTTGGCGGAAGCGTTCATGGCAGGTTCAGGATGAAGCAGCCGCCGCCGTAGCGGCCGCCGTTTTCCAGGCGCAGCGTGCCGCGCCGCTCGCGGTGCTGGTGCATGCGCGCGACTTCGCTGGAAAAATACAGGCCCAGGCCCGCGCTGTTGGTCAGGAAGTTCATGCCGCCCGCCGTTTCGCGGGTGGCGATCGCGCCGGCCTTCAGCAGCGCCGGCGGATACCCGGGGCCGTTGTCTTCCACGCGCAGTTCGAGCCAGTTGCCGTCGGTGACGCGGATCGCCAGGCGCACCGTGTCGCAGGTGTAGTGGATGGCGTTGTTGATCGCATGCGACAGCACGCCCACGATCAGGTCTTCGTCGAAGTGCCAGACGAGGTCCGCGTCGTAATCGAGTTCCAGCTTCAGGCCGCGCGACTTCAGCAGCACGCGCTCCAGCGCCACCACCTGGTCGACCAGCTGGCCCAGCTCGAGCGGCTGCACGTCGAACGGGTACGCGGGCGTGCCCACCTGCTTGTACAGCGCGAGCAGCTGCATCAGGTTGTCGTTCAGGCGCTTCGTCTGGTACAGCATGTGCGCCATCTGCGGGTACGCCGATTCCGTCTGCGGAGATGCGTCGACAAGAAGCCGCTCCAGCGTCCCGGACAGGACGCTGATCGAATTCTTCATGTCATGCGCGGTCGAGGCGAGAAACAGCGACAGTTCGGGCGCGTCGGGGGTGTCGTCCATGGCTGGATCATGTGTGAAATGTTGCTTGGCACACATTATACCTTTGAAACTTTCGGTTGCCCGAAAGAAATCAATTTTCTGGCTGCGGACCCCGCGGGGCGCGGCGTGCGCGCAACACGAAGCGGGCCGGATCGAGCGCGTCGACCAGGCTGGACTCCAACGGCAGCGGCTCGCCTTCGATCCCTGCTGCGAGCAGTTCGGCCGCCAGACCGGCCCAGATCAGGCCGCGCGACGCATAGCCGAGCAGTCCATACAGCCCCGGATGGCGCGGCACGTCGCGCAGGCGCTCGGTGGTGCCGGCGGCGGCGAAATCCGGCAGGCGGCCGACGAGCGGCAGGCGATCCGGCGCCACGCAACGAAAACCCACGCGCCCCGCCAGCGGCGCATCCTCCGCCGCATGCGGATCGGACAACAGGCCGCGCAGGCGCTCCAGGTTTTCCGCGTGGCTCTCGGGCGACAGCGCGGGATTCGGATCGGCGTCGTAGGTCGCGCCGGCGCTGCACACGCCCCCGGACGGCGGCGTCAGATACGCCTCGCGGCACAGCACGACGGGCAGTTTCGGCACCATGTCGGCCGGCACGTGCGACACCTGCCCGCGCAGCATCGTCAATGGCAGCGGCGCGGCCTGCGGCACCTGCGCGGCGCCGGCGCCGTTGGCCAGGATCAGGTTCGGCGCCCGCGCGACCACGATGCCGTGCTCGTTCGTCAGGTGCCACTGCTCGCCGTCGCGTTCGATGCGCACGTCGCCCACGCCGAATTTGCGCTCCAGGCGCCCGCCGCACTGACGGCGCAGGGCTTCGTGTTCGACGCGGATGGCCGCCACG